>NZ_JBVVAK010000021.1:0-83647 GCF_055792825.1 Microvirga sp. GN3 | reverse complement strand
TACGCACTCTCGAAGCCTTGGAAGCCGAACTCAAACCAGCCCTCGACACCATCACCGCAAACGATGCCAAAGGCTGGATCAGGCACGCCGGCTATGTCCTACACTGAAACCAAAAACGCTTTAGCCATCCGGTGCGAACCTTTCACTGACCAACTGGCGAACAAATCGCAGGCGCGTCTGACGCCATAGAAAAGGCCGGAAATCCGGCCTTTTCGCTTGTCAAATCGGGGTGCGGCATCTTCTGGCCAGTTTTGCGGACACACATTGGGTCAAATTGGCCAACCCTAAAGAGCGTCCATAGCCTGAAAATGATGCCCATCCCATAACTGCGCCCTGCGAGCGGAAAATCTTCAATGTTTTCGCCCTCTGCGAACCACATAAGTCTACGCGTCACATCGCATAAAAGTGTCACCGTCGGTGATCTGAACCCCATAAGACTGTCGCACTTTCTTCGGGCACGAGCGAGGCATGCTGCTGGTTGCATATGCAGGCACAAGAAAGCCCCGGAATCGTCCGGGGCTTCGATTGCATGAGCATGGCGGGATGCTTGCGCCGGCGATCCGTCATGCAAGCCTGAGAGCTATCTCACGTGGGGCGGATGCATGAACCAGACTCAACTCGCGCGGCGCACTGCCTTCTATGACGACGACGAAATGGTCGAGATCATCCTGTCCAGCATCCATGACGCCATCGACATGGGCTCAACCGCGGTCCTGAAGGGCAGGCTCGGCACGTACGGCCCGCACTTGGTCGTTCCTGAGCGTCCGGACGTGCTTCGCAGGCTCGCCGATGTCATCGAAGGTGCTGCAAAGGCGTACGCGATCGAGGCGGTCCATGGAGTCGGCAGCCTGCTTGACCTCAGTCACCCTTCCGTCAGGAAGCATCTCGTCGGGGATGAGTCCTTCAGGGAGGGAGGGATCCCGCTGGCGCATGTTCAAGCCGCAGACCGATACCGCTCCTTGCCCCGTGGAGAGGCGGCAGAGACGTCATTCCCGTTGAGCGATAGGGGCGCCGATCATGACGAAGCAGAGCGACAGGAGAGATGCAGCCTCGAGACAATGTCCTCCGACCTCGACATCGGATCATGCGTCGTACTGAGGGCGGATCTCAAGCGATTTGGCCCGCAACTGGTGGCATCCACCTCCGTTGAGGTGCTCTTCGGATTCGCGTCCTTCCTCCGGGATGCTGCCAGGGCCTTCGAGATCGAGGCCGCTCACGGTGAGGGAAGCCTCCTCAACCTCGATCACCCCTGGACCAGGAAGCAGATCGAAATGGACCGACACTCCGATCGGCCGATCCTATCGCAGGACCGGCTCGCTGCCGCAGCCCGGTACCGCGCCGTCAGCGCGGAGCGGAACTGACGGGGGGCCTGGCGGACTCGATGGCTGCCGTGGCTGCCTGGTCAGGCGTGTCATAGCCGCGCCCATTCTGGAGCCGACGTCCGACGGTCCACGTGAACACCGCAGGCTCCCCTTCACGACGGATCACGACGAGGCGGTGGTGGTCCGGCATCTTCCTTGCAGCCTGCCAGTACGCCTGATCGAAGGCATCGTCCCAGAATTCCTTGCTTGCGTAGTATTCGGCGTCGCCGAGGACCTTCCTCAGGCCCTCCGGTCCCATTTCGATGGATTCCCATCTCTCCCCATCGACGATCGGGAAGTAGCCGATCTCCCCATCGACCTCGATCGTGCCAGCCGCAACAGCCGCGATAGCCAACCTCATCTCCCTGTCACCTGTTCGATGCGGCCGGCATAAAGGATTCGAAGCAGAAGGTCCCGGGGAATCATCACGGCGCGGTGCATCCCCGGACCCGGTCCTGTGGGTGCCTGCGGAGCGGGGTGCACGGGAGGCACGGCCGCCATGCCTGCCGCGTACCGTGCGCCACCGGCGGTTCCCGCTATCGGGTTCCAGGATCCTTCGGTCTATTCCTGTATGGGCCGCGCGGCCCCGACCTGCGCGAGCCCATCCTCGCCCGGACCTCCTTCGGCACGGCCGCCTCGATGTCCGAAACCGCCGCCACGGCGCCGCCGAACCTCGGGCATCCGTGCAGCGTGCCGACGACGCGCACCGTCCCCGAGCGGATCGCATCGACCAGGAACCCGATCGGGATGTGGGTGCGGAGCGGGGCCTCGGCGACGGTGACGCAGCCGGGCGGCAGTGCCGGGAGGTCGGGAACGTCCCCGACGAGGGCGTCCACCCATCCGTCCAGGTCCTTGCGGCGGATCACGTACCGGTGCTTCGCGCCCTTGCGGCCGCCCGGGATCCAGACCGGCAGCGTCCCGCTCCTCACGAGCGTCCTGGCGATCTTCCCGCCCACTCCCAGCAACTCCTGCACCCGGGCAAAGGGAACGGAGTTCTTGTAGTCCTCCGCCAGACGGGCGGCGGTCGCACGGCTGACCGCGACCGGGCTGCCCTTGCGCTTCTCCCGACGGATGGCGTCCTCGGCCTCGAGCAGGACGCGCACGGTGCCGTGACGTGCCCGCACGTGCCGCGCCGCATCGCTCAGGGTGACCGGGTCGTCCGCGTCACGGGCGATGCCGGGGAACGTGCCGCGCTGGACCTGGAACTTGCGCGCCGCGTTCGCCAGCAGGATCTCGGCGATCTCCCGGGAGAAGGCCTCGCCCTTCCTGAAGTTGAACCAGTGATAGAACCAGCCGTACGCGCTCCCGATCGCGGCCGGCTTCCGGCACCCCGAGGAGAGGAACTCGGCATGGACCCGGTCGAGCAGGGCATCGAGGGTGCCGTCGCGCAGGACGCGGAAGCCCCGCGCACGGACATGCGACGCGGGCACGTCGAAATCCTTCGGCTCCGCCCATCTTTCCCGGTAGCCGCCGAGATCAAGGGCGCCGATGCGGCCCATCGTGTCGAGGGCACCCGTCAGCGGCATGGCATCAAAGACCGGCACGGGGACCGGGCAGCCGACACCGAGCCGGCCGAGGACCCAGCGGTCGGCCTCCACGACATCGCCGTCCGCCGGAGCCGCCTCGACGGCCGTGACGCTGCCGTCCTCGCAGTGCCGGCACTTGGCGATCCCGACGTCGCTCCAGGACAGCTTCCTGCCGCAGGAGCAGGCATCCACGAGGTCCGTCGCATGCGCCGGGCACGTGGTGACGAACCTGAGGTCGTACCAGAACCGATGGTGGGCCGACTCCGCGACGCATCGCGGGCAGGCGCGCCGGACGGAACGGGTGAGGTCGCGCAGGACGCTCAGCCGCTCGTCCCTGAGCGTCACGTGACCGTTGCCGGCCGGGACCGGGGTCGAGCGCATGAACTCGGCAGGATCGCACCGCAGAATCGCCGCCAGCCGGTCCGCGCCGGTGCCGATGCGAAGGCGGGCGACCCGGAGGCCCGTCAGGGCCGGGACGCGGGACGAGGTGAGGATGCCGTTGCGCTCAGCCAGGCGCAGCAGGATGCCGTGCGCCGGCTCGTCCGGCTCGGGCCGGAACCAGAGGGGGAGGGGTGTCCGGTCCATCGTCACGCCCCCCGGTGCCGCAGCGGGGACTTGCCGGGCTTGGCCTTCCGGGGTGCACGGCGCTTGCGGGCCTCGGCCAGCCGTGCCTTCCGGCGCTCCTCCTTCCGCCCCTTGAATCCTTCGGGATCGGGCAACCCCATGAGGAACGGGTTCTCCCCGTCCGGCAGCCCCGTCTTGCGGCGGTAGACCTCGCCGAGGATCTTGACGGTGACGCACTCCGCCCCGCGGTCGATCGCCTCCTTCGCCGCGAGGCTCACGTACTTGGTGATCGTCGCGACGTAGCCCTCGGACGCAAGATGCAGCCGCAACGCGGTTTCCGGCTCGTCGAGTCCGGACGGCCGATCGAAGGGAAGATCCTCGGAGTAGGCCTTCAGGAAGATGCACAGCTCGCTGTTCTCGTCGAGGTCGAGCGGGAAGGGCATCATGCGGAACTCCTCGTCCTTCAGCGTCTCGAGCTGGGCGTTCTCAAGCAGGAAGTCGGTCGCGTGGGGCAGCCCGACGCAGGCGACCTGCACCCGGGCCTCCTTCATGAGGACCTTGAACACGTCGGCGGCCTCGTAGGGATCGCGGGTCAGGTTGCTCTCCGCGATGTGCTGGCACTCGTCGAAGATGATCAGGCGGATGCCCTGCTCCTGGATCTGACGGCGCGCGATCGACTTCATCTCGCCGAGGCTCGCCCCCTTCGGGACCCTCACGCCGATCGCGGTAAGCGTGTCGGCGAAGAGCTGCTTGTAGGTGGACTTCTTGCCCACGAACACCTTGAGCACCGGGCGGACGAGACCGTGGCCGGGCCGCTCGAAGGTCACGCTCATGGTGTGCGGGTACTCGGCCGCGTCGGCCAGCAGCAGGTTGTGGTCGTCCTTGAAGGTGCCGAGGTACTCCTCGCGCACCTCCTCCAGGAACTCGTTTGCGGCCGTCGTCTTGCCCACGCCCGTCTCGCCGACCACGAAGGAGCAGCTTGCCTGCTGCTCCTCATGCCAGCTCCTGTAGCAACGCCGGAAAACGGCCATCGCCTCTTCCGTCGTCTCGGTGATCCCGATGAACTCACCCACGTGCCTGCGTCTCTCCTCCGCCGCCCGTCGTTCCCACTCCATGTGACCTCCATCCATGTGATCGTCTCCTTCCATATGATCCGTTCCTCCCGTCATTGCGTCTTCCTCCGCCGGACCGTGATCGGCTTGCGCGGTGCGGGCGGATCGTCCGGAGCGGGTCCGTCGTCCTCCCCGCGGATGGCCTTCTCCACCGCCGCGGCATCGACGCGGCGCACGGGGATGCCGGGGTCCACGCGCGGCGGTTCCAGCGCCGGGGTCCGGTCGCGCCATGGGCCGCGCTCGTCGGGAGCCGGGGACTTGAGTGTCCCGTCCCGGTGGTCGTGCGAGCCGAGCTCGTCCTCGCTCTCCTCGGGGGAGAGCCGTTCGCCGCGCAGGTGCTCGGAGGCGTTGCGTCCGTCGGCGACGAAGCGGACGGTCTCCTTCGGCGGCGCCTTGCCGGGCTTCCGGCGGGCATCGTACAAATCAAGGATCTCTTGCGAGGAGCGTGCCCGGGCCAGCGCCTCGTCAGGGTCGAAGTCGTCAGCCGCCTCCGCGTTCGTCCTCTTCCTGAGCGTCTCCCACTGGTACAGCGTGTACTTCGCCGCATCGGGATTCGACTCGAGATTGCCCTCGATCCATGCGTCGCCGTCGTCCGTGCGCGTCGGGTCGAGGATGTAGGCCGTGGTGAGGTCGAAGGGGTCGATGCGGACCTCGACGTCGGCGTTGCCGCCGAGCCGGTTGCGCAGCGCCGAAAAGGCGTTGGAGTTCCAGCGCAGCGTTTGGTGCCGGATGCCGTCCCCGCGCAGCTTCGCCGGGACGATGCGCCCGGTGAGGGGTGCGAGAATCTCCTCGGGCGGGGCCGGCTTCTCGCCGACCTCGGCGATCTCCCGCACCCAGCGCTTGAGCGGCTTCTCGCCCGTCCCGGGATGGACATCGGTGTGATAGATGTCGACGATCCACTTCGCGACGACCCAGTTGGCGTCGGCGATCGTGAGGCAGGCCTCCTTCTCCGAGCGGTAGTTCCTCCGGGCGCGGGGATTGGACTTCGTGGTGCCCGGCGCCTTGTGGATGACCCCGCGGTTCAGGCTCCTGAACCAGCTCTCGACGCGGCCCTTCAGCCATCCCGAGGCGACGGGCAGGTCGACGACCTGCATGTTGAGGGCAGCTTCCGTGGCCTTCATGGAGGCCGAGCGGAACTCCCGTCCGTTGTCGCAGAACAGTCGGTCCGGAACGCCTTGGCAGGGCCACGTGAACCGGAAGCCGCCCGCGCCCGCAGCCGCCACCGTCCCAAGGAGCTGCTCCTTGGGACGGACGGCTATCCGCAGCGCCTCCATCACGCTCACCCAGGACGGAGGCGTGAAGGTGAGCGAGAAGCCCAGGATCATCCGCGTGTGGCGGTCGATGATCACGGTGAGCCACGGTCGCCCGAGCAGGCGTCCGTGCTCGTCGACCACCATCAGGTCGAGCTGGGTATGGTCGACCTCAGCCTCCTCCAGCGGCATGCTGCACTGAGGGCCCGCGCGAACCGCCTTCATGAGGAAATCGGCTTCGGCCTTGCCATGGCGGACCACGGTGAGGTCGTACAGCTCCATCCCGGCGATGACCCGCGCCACGGCGTTCTTGCCGAGAACCTTATTCTTGGCACCGAGACACGGAACCTGGCGTTTCTCGTCCGCCGCACGGATCCGGATGCGATCCTCGGCACGCTTCTGGGCATCGGCCTTCGAGCCGGCGATCGCGTTGCGGTAGGTCTGGTTGATTGCGTCGGCGATCTCCTCCTTCTGCCACGGCTCGAGCCTCGGCGTCCGGTTGCCCTTCTTGCGGTGGTTGTCGACGAGGGCGCGGATGTCGCGTCCGGCGACGAGCCAACGCCGGTACCAGGTGCGCACGCTGCGGACGGTGGGAGGTTTCGGCAGGCGATGGGCGTTCTTGGGATCCTTCATGATGCCGTCGATCAGGGACCGGATCTTCTTGCCCCTGTCACGGTACGGGAGCGGCAGCCCGTCGACGGCCTTCACAAACGGGTGCTTGCGCAGCGCCGACTCGCGCTCGATGTCCGTGAACGCGCCCCAGTCGATCCGGAGGTTCGCCAGGACGTTGGAGTCCAGTGCACGATAGGCGGCATCGGTGGTGATGCGGCCCGCGCGGACCATGTGGAGGATCGCATGATCGGTCAGGACCATCTCGGTTCCCGACTGCTTGTCGGTGAACACGCGCACCTGGTCGCCGGGCGGGCCGACGAGGTAGCGACGGGTGTCGATGCGGATGGTGTCCCCGGTCCTGATCCGGACCGGCACGTGGGCGAGGTTCATGGTCGATGGTCTCCGTGTCGGGGGGAGGGCGGGTGCCGGACAGATCCGGTCTTCGTGAAGGAGGACGTCCGGCCGAACCGGGTCCTGCGGTCCATGCGGATGTGCCCGTACCAGTCGAGCCGGAGCGCAAGCGGGAACGCGTCCAGCCCGGCTCCGAGGCGGTCCTGGAGGTCCCGCACCGAGGTCTCGTCGGGGAGGCTCGCCAGGGCATCGATGGCGGCGACGTCCTCGTGCCGGGGGCGCTGCGGATCGAGGTGGCGCCGGAGGATCTTCGCGTTGTCGAGGCGCGGCTGGACCCGGACCTGCTCCTCCGTCACGAGGCGGAAGCCGTAGCCGGCCTGCCGTGCGGCCCGTGCCATCGCATCGACGAGGTCACGCATCCACGACCCCCGGGTCCCGTCGCGGCCCTCGAGCCAGCCGACGGTGCGGACCATGACGAGATCCCGTCGCCCGTCCGCGTGCGACACGAGGTAATCGGGATTCCACTCGTTCACCTTTCCGCGGATCGTGACGTCCAGGGGATCGAGCTGGTCGAGGATCCCCTCGACGTCGCGGGTGAAGGCATCGGTGACCGTCAGGAAGTCCAGCGCGAGCAGCGAGCGCGCGCCGACGAGCCTCCGGCCGAGGCACATCATCGGTGTCTCGCCGACGTAGCGATCCTCGTGCCCGGTCCTGATCTTGCCCGGCCGCGAGCCGACGCGGTGCGAGGCCCTGCGGGACTTGCCGTGGTCAAGCGGGACGGATGGCCCGGCATCCTTCCGGTCAGCGGTGTCCGGCCGAGCGGCCGCGCCGCGCCTGCGGCGGACCACGATCCGGGGCTTCGGGTTGCGGTTGTCGGGAGGACTCATTGCGCCCTCCCTTCCAGCCAGCGTGCCGCCTCATCGGCGGAAGTGCGGGGGATGCACGCGACGTGCGTGTCGTCGCGGCGGAAGGCGCGGGCCTGCGGTCCGCACCCATGGGTCAGGCAGTGGCAAGGGGCTCCGTCGCATGCCGCGGTCGGGCATGCGGGTTGGGGAACGTGGTCGGGAATGGCCAGGTCCTCGTCATCGGGGGTGGCGATCCCGCCGGGCGCCTGGACCGTCCAGGTGACCGGAATCCCTGCCGTCGGGGCGGCCGGGACGGGATCGGCGGGGTTCGGCCCGCTATGCGCCGGCCCCCGCCGGCGGCACCCGCGCGCCCCTCGGGGGACGCGCGGCCGTGATGGTCGTCCTGGTGGTCATGCTCGTCGTGGTCGGTCATGGATGGAGCTCCGCTCGTTCGTCTCGGGCAGGTCAGGCGAGCAGCGCGGAGACGTCGGGGAACTCGTCCCATTCGTCATCGATGAGGGACTGGCTGTCGTAGGACGTGCCGCGCATCCAGTCGGGGAACTTCGGCACGAAGGCGCACAGGTGCGGAGGAAGGCCCTCCTGCATGAGGTAGGCATCCCAGATGTCCTGCGGCGCATGGCCGGACATGTGGGAAGGGTTCGGGGGAATGGTCTTGGGCATGGCGCAGCGCTCCTTGTTCCGGCACGCCTCGGCGGCCGGGTCCTGGTGGGATCGGGAGCTGTCGTGTTCCCGATAGGGTGACGGTGCAGGCCGGATGCCTGCCTTGCGTCAGAGCCGTATCGGGCGGAGCGCCAGGGCAGTGCGGAGTTGGCCGCGGGTGGAGGCGGGAGCGAATGCGGTCGTCATGTGTGGCCTCCTCTGGCTGTGGCCGCTCGGGACGAGCGGACCGGGGTGGTTGGATCGTACGCAACGCAAGTCGCGGACGGTCGGGTCATGCCGACTCGTCACGAGCGGGGCTCGGGACGGGCAGGGTGCGGAGGAGGTGGGAGGTGCGTGCGTCGCCCGCATTCCGGTCCTCGCGCAATTGCGCCGTCACGGCAAGGATCGAATCCTGCCGGAAGGCTGCCGATGGGCGAGGAGGTGCGACGGCGGAGCCGGGAGCTTACGCCCCGGGGAACCATGCCCCTGAGGCGTGCTTCGCAGCACCGCGGTCGAGCCGCTCGCCTATGGGCGATATGGTCATCATCAGGCTTCGCATGGGAGGGCCGGTTTAAGGACCCGCCCGCATCCCGTCAAGCTTGATTCGCGATGTTCCGGGAATTTTTTCATCCCCCTTCGAAGGACTCGCTGAAGTGCGGTCCCGCCCGTTCCGCATGGACGCGACGATGTCGTCGAGCGCCGCGCTCCCACGTTCGCCGAGCATCCCCGCCAGCCCATCGAGAGCAGGGCGGTGTGCCAGGAGGAGCGCACGGGAGCGCTCCAGGCACTTGTCCAGGGTGCGGTTCACCGACCGCCTCAACGCGGCATCCCGGCCGAGGACGGCGATGATGGCCCGGTCGTCCATCGGAGCGAGGTAGGCCAGGTTCCGGCCCAGCCCGAAAGACGCCTCCATGCCCGCCGCGAGAACCGTCGCCCGCTGGAGATCGCTCCCGTCCGACCCGCCACCGCCGTCGCCGCGGGAGCCGAATACGAGTTCCTCGGCTGCAAGGCCCGACAGCAGTCCCGTGATCTCCGCCAGGTAGCCGGACCGCGTGCGCACGGTACCGAGGCGATGACGGTAGGCGGTGTGTCCGGCGGCCGCCCCCGGCGAGACCTCGCGGAACACGCGCACCTCGACGGGAACCCGACCGGCTTCGTCCGCCAGCAGGCAGCCGACGACCGCATGGCCCGCCTCATGAACGCACGCCCGGCGGAAGGACGCGTCCGTCAGCCTCACCCGCTTCGGCAGCGCGGCAAGCAGGTCATCATGGATCATCTCCCTGCGCTCAGTCCGCGCCCGTCGCCGCGCATCGCGCACGACCTGTTCGATCACGGCACCGGATGCGCCGTCCAGACGATCCGCGGCCTCCGTCAGGTCGGCACCGGGAAGGGCGTCGCGCAGGTGATGCCGCAGGATGCCCTTGCGCGCCTCCAGGTCGGGCAGGGGGATGACGACGTGCCTGCCCAGGCGGCCGGGCCGCAGGATCGCCGGATCGATCCGGTCGGGATGGTTCGTCGCGCCGACGACGACCACGCCCTCCCGGCCCCCGATGCCATCGAGGCACTCGAGGAACCCGTTGATCACCTCCCGCTCGTAGTTCTCGTTCTTTCCCGACAGTCGCTCGCGGTCGCCGAACGAGTCGAGCTCGTCGATGAACAGGATGCAGGGCGCATCGCGCTTGGCGGCGTCGAAGGCCGCGCGCATCGCCTTTAGCAGGTCGCCCATGTGGCCCTTGGCCTGCCAGCGGGCGAGCGAATGCGCATGGAGGGGCACCAGGCACGTGTTCGCCAGCGCGCGTGCGAAGGTCGTCTTGCCCGCGCCCGTCGGTCCACTCACGAGCATGCCCGGGTCCACGTCCGACCAGGGGATGCGGCCCGCCTGGTAGTCCGCGAGATCCCGCGCCAGGGAGCGCCCCCGTTTGGCAGCCTCCCCGAGCCCATGGATGTCGTCCAACGTGGGGACCCGCATCTCGTCGACGGCCGTTCCAGGCTCTGATCGACTGCCGGCCTGCATGGACCGCAGCAGCCCGATGATCTGTCGCGGGCTCCGGTTCGGCCGGATGATGAACCCGAGCATGGACAGCGGGACGCCCTCGCAAGCGTCGAGCAGGGCTTCGTCCGGGGAGCGTCCGAGAACCTGCCGGATGGCGCCCGCGAGCGCACGGCGGTCGAAACCCTCGGGTGTCAGGATCGCGTCTGCCGCCATGCGCACCAGCCCGGGGAGATCGTCGACGCATGGCGCGAAGGCGACGTACCGCAGATGGGACGCGAGGGTGTCGCGCAGGAAGCCGTGATCCGAGCTCCGCTTGAACCTGGTACCGTCGAACATGACGATCTCGTTGTCCGTGTCGAGCAGTCCGAGGGTATCCCGGGACACCTCCCGAAGCAGGGCCTTGGCTGCCTCCATGAACACCTGACGGTCATCCTCGTCCGCCACCAGGAATGCGGCGATAAAGGGATGGCCCCGCAGGGCATGATGCAGGTCTGCGCGCCGCAAGGAGCGCACGAGCAAGCCTCGCGCGAGCACCCTGCCTACGTCCGTGGGACGGGGTGTGCGTTCCTTGAGCGAGTCAGGAAGAATGTGTCGGTTGGCCATGTCCCATCTCCTTCAGGCTCGCGTGCTGCCGATGGGGCGGGACATCGAACGGTCCTGCTTTCCCAAGGCATAGAAGCGCGTGACGGTGCGTGCGTAGCCGAGCGCAGGTGCCAGCACCCAGAGACCCGCGGTGATGCTCTGCCTGCCGTCGGCGATGTCCGGGTGGTTGAACATGACCCCTGTCAGGCAAGGGTCGGGGCGCTGGATGACGCTCCAAGCATGGATCTTGGGGGCGGCGGCCAGCGTGGCCCGGTCGGGATGCTTGCCGCGGCGGATGTCGTCGAGCGCGGTCAGGAGGCTGCGCAGGCGCAGGATCTCCGCCTCGAGGTGAGGGGCCGGCCCGTTGTTGACGATGAAGGGCATAGGTGTGCTCCGTCGCGTGCGATCCCGGCTGTGCGGGATCGGCGACCGGTTCCGGTTTCGGGAGAGTTGGGTTCAGTCGTGTAAGCGGGAGACGCGGGTCTCCGGCCCGATGCGGGCCTCGTCGAGATCGATCCCGACGTAGCGGCGTAGGGCCATGGCGGCGATGACACCTATCGCGTCGCGCCCGTCGCGGATCACCTGCATGCATGAGGCCAACGGCATCGGACCTTGTTCATCGAGGAGCGTCAGGAGCCGGACGCGGTCGCCCAGCGAGATGCGGTACGAGGCATAGCGCAGGAGGTCACGGGCGTTGTCGAGCCGGAAGCCGTCATGCAGGTCGGCCTCGGCATGGCAGCCGTACCCGCAGCCAATGGCGCGGGCCGCTGCCGGTGCCCAAGGCGAAGGCGACGCTTCATTCGAGGGCACGGCATCGACGAGGACGGTGCCCGTCGAGCGGACCACTGCGAAGTCGGGCACGTGGGTTCCCGCCGGATGGCGCAGGATCATCGGCAGGCAGCTCCAGGACTCGATGTCGGGATCGACGTCGAGCAGGCAGCCGAGATCGCGGGCGGCCTGGTTCCGGAACAGCGGTGTCCCCCGGCAGCGGACGGTACCGCGCGGGGCGAAGGAGACGGCGGACGCGTCTTCGCGGATGCGGGCCAGCAGGTTTCGGTCATCGTCGGCGACGATGGTGGCAGGGAAGTTGAGGGTCATGGATACGCTCGTCCCAAGGCAGACGGCAGCAGCCGTCCCTTAAACCGATCAGGGGCGGGTTCGGGAAATCAGCGTATGAAGGCTATTCGGGTCCGGCGCACGGCGGCGGTGCGCGGGGTGCGCGATCCGATGCAAGCGAGGTGTGCGGGAGCCTTGGTCATGGCGGAACAAATAGGCAACATGGCCAAGCTCGTCAAGGCGATTTCCACTACCCCTTTCGGGATCAGGTCGATGTCGGTTGCCCAGCCGGTTGCGGGTCGGGCACGGCACGGGCAAGATGATTGGCCTCAAGGAGAATTGCCTTGGCCGACAAACCCGAACCGCGCCCTACCGACGAACCCCATGCGCCCGAGGAAGCCAAGTCATCCGGGGAGGCGCACTGGGAGATGGTGTTCCTCCCCCTGGCCAACCCGCCCCCGCCGATCATCGTGCGTTCCGGCGCACCCGGCAGGCCGCTGAATCTTGGGAGACTACCCGAGGAGCAGGGCTGACTGGGCAGGGCTTGCATGGGTCGGCCTCAGGGTGCGGGTAACGAAGGCACGGGCCCTGTCCATCCCACCTCGGTGATGCGGCACTCCGTCTATTGTCCCCCCTCCACTTGGATCCGACGTGGCCCGCCCAAGTGCCTCGCAAGCCAAACATGTGCTTCGGGGTCCCAACATAAGTCCTTGGGAGAACAGCCACCGCTCGACAAGCAGCGTCTAGGGTTGCCTCACGCGCTGGCTATCAAGTTCTGTCGCTTGTCTGCGGATTTCGCGGGATGGCTAGTCGGTATCCCAGAACGTCATAGGCCGGATTCCAGGGTGTCAGGGCGGTCGCCTTGCGCAAAAAGCCGATTGCTTGCTATCGAGTCGTCCTCGACACCGGAAAGGCAGACGCGGATGGGACCGGAGCTTTCTCTCTTCGCCGGGACCTTCACGACCTTGCTGGCCATTATCAATCCGCTCGAGGTCCTGCCGGTCTACCTCAAGCTCCTGTCCGGCAAGGATGACGCAACGCACCGCGCGGTTGCCCTGAAGGCCTGTACCTACGCGCTGCTGCTGTGCTTCTTCTTCCTCGTTTTCGGGACATTCATGCTTCGGCTGTTCGGTGTCCCGCTCAGCATGGTGCGGATCGTCGGGGGGATCATCCTGATGAGGATCGGGTTCGAGCTGTTCATGCCCAGGAAGTCGGGTGACGATCTGGGCGTCTCGGGGACCGACGTTGCCGAGGCCAACATCGCCTTCGTGCCCCTCGCGATGCCGCTCATGTTCGGTCCAGGCGCGATTGCCACGATCATCGGGATGTCCGCGACGATCAAGGGTCCCGAGGAAATACCCTCCTTCATCGCCATTTCGGCGGCGATCGTGGCAACGATGCTCGTCACCTACATCTGCCTGGCCTATGCCGAGAGGCTCACGCGGAAAATCGGCCCGATGGGGATCGACGCGGCGACGCGCATCGTCGGTTTCTTTGTCTCCGCAATCGGGGGCGGCCTGATTTTCGACGGCGTGGTCGAAGCCTTGCAAATGCACGGCGCCGAATCCATCGATCGCATGTATGGTGCGGGTGCCGCCCTCAGGCTCGACCATCCCTGGGTCGTCGAACTGATGCGGCACGGCAGGATTCCTGCCGCTCGTTTGGCGGCAGCGGAGCGAAGGCGCTGCGGGATCCTTCAGTTCCCCGGCACCGTCTCGGATGAGGCCATGCTCAACGGCTCAGTCTGACCCTATGCTGACTCGGCGATCCGGGCCGTCCGGACGAACAGGGCCTGGAGCTTGTTCCAGAAATCGCCGCCGAGCACGAAGAAGCTCGCAACCAGCACGAGATCGACCAGAACCTCGAACTGCCAGGCATTGGGCCGGACGTCCGGCCACAGCAGGTCGATGTAAGGCGCCAGCATGGCCGCGACCAGCGGCAGGCAGAACATCACCAATCCGATGGCGTGACGCACCGGACCGACCTGCGCGGGAGGGGATAGGCTCGTCACATATCCGAAAGCGATGGCCTTGATCTCCTGGAATCCCGCCCTGCCCATGACCGCGACGCACAGCACCAGCAGGACCTTGTTCGCGACGAAGATGAAGCCCGACAGGGCTGCGATGCGGGTGGCCGATGCGCCCAAACCGGTGGCCAGCGGCACGAGCAGCCAGATGGCGAAGGCCAGCACGAAGATCCCGATCCCGACCCTGAAGCGCCATCCTGGCGATGGAGACCGTTCCATGTCCTGGACTGACGATGTCATGGTTTCTCTCCACCATCCTTGAGGTGTGCGGATGGATCAGAACCGGGCGCTGATGCCGATGAGGTCGACAAGCCAAACAGCCAGGCTCGGCTCCGTCGACAATCGTACCCGGATTCTTCGCCGTACGACACCGATGGAAGCGGTACGCAACGGACCGGCATTCGGCAGCAAACACCACCAACCACACAAGCGCGGTACCTGAACGGATGCGGTATTCCCGCCATCCTGATCCCTGAAGACTGCGAAGGGCCGACAAGCGTATCTCCGCCCCTTGCCTTGCCATCATCCAGGACTCCGCCCACCACCCGGGCGTGAGTTGATGGCTTTCGGCAAAGGATTCCGCCGGATTCCGGACCTCGCGAGCTTGCGCGCAATGGACCGGCCGCCCCGCCCAGCGCCGATCACGGTCGTCGGGGCACCTTCGGTGATCACGACCCATGATCTCACGCCCTCTGCCGCGCTGGCCTTCACGGCGAGGCTTGCCGGGGTGTCCCGCTCCCCTCCGGAAGGACGACCATTCCCGAGAACGGCTCGATCCACGCCATCTGATCAACCACCGCCTTCACCCCCGGTACGTTCTCGGCCACCACCTTGGCAGCTTGGCCCTCGCGGTCATCGAGGATTGCGCCGGTCAAGGTCACCACCCCGTTCTCGACATGCACCCGGATGAACTTGCTGCCCCACTTCTGCTCGCCCAGCCCCGCCAGCACGGCCTCCGCGATCCGGTCGTCGGCAACGGCGTCGGGGACGTCCGTCGGCAGGGTCCGCGCCAGGGCCCGCAGGACGTCGGAGCGTGCCACGATCCCGACCACCTTGCCGCTCTCGAGCACCGGCAGCCGCTTGATCCGGTGATGGCCCATCGCCGTGACAACCTCCTCGAGCGGCGCATCCCGGCGCGTCGTCACGGGGTCCGTCGACATCACCTGCTCGACCTTGCGGCCATGGGTCCGGACGTATTCATCGGCCAACGTGACGGGACCGACCAAAAATTCGAGCCATGAGGACCGCTTGCGTTCGGTGCCCAGCTCCCCTCGGCGCAAGAGGTCGCCTTCGCTGATCATCCCGACCAGCGTGCCGTCCCGCGTCGTGACCGGAAGGCCGCTGATCCGATCCGCCAGCATGAGCCTTGCGGCTTCGGCGATGGTGGCGGATGGCTCGACGCTGATCACCGGCGTGGTCATGACATCCTCGACGAACATGGATCCCTCCTGATGGCATGGGCGCGTGTCCCGGCTCGTGGCCGACGAATCGAACTGCGGGGCAACGGCCACCCGTCCGCGAGGTGCCCCGGGTGCACGCGATGACCGCATGATGCGGAGCGGACCGCAGACCTGGGGAATCCGTTCGACCCGGTCCGTCCGCGTCAGTCCGACAAGGCTTCGTCATCGACCTCCTCGGGAGCAGGTTCCCCGGCCGGGCCCGTTGTCGTGGCGAACAGCAGCCAAAGGCCCAGTGCCAGCACGAGAACCTCGACGAACGCCATGAGGATGACGACCGTCAGGCTGAGGATGTCGCCTGCCGAGACCCATGTCGCCGGCCCGCCGGTGGTCTGGATCACGTTGATGCCGGCCTGCGGCGCACGGAGGAAGTACAGGAACAGTTGCACGGCCTCGAACAGCATGATGAGCATCGAGAGAACGAGGCTCGCCGTGCTCGCCGCGACGCCCGTCCATACGATCTGCCGGAGCGAGGTCATGGGCGGGGAGCGTGCCGGATCGGCGATGCGGTCCGCAAGCAGGATGTACCGGTAGGACCAGACCGTCGTGAACGCCAACCCGAGCAGGCTGACGGCGGTGAGGTATTGGACCAGCGCCAGGGTGCCGCGCGTTCCCACGCTTGTCCTGCGGTCCACGACGAAGGCGGAGACGGCCATGGCGACGGAGACCAGGCCAACGCCGACCTGCGCCCAGAAGCCGACCCGGCCCGTCCGCAGGAATGCCTTCGCAAGATCGTCCATCCTGCAACCTCCCGTGCGAGGGTGTCGCGCCACCCGGCCGGCATCGCTGCGCATGACAGGGAGTTTGCCCGTCCTGCGGGCATTTTCAATTGGGAAAATCCCTGATCCCCCGGCGGGAAATGCCCGTGGACGGCCCTTGGCGATTCCCCGGCGCCGGCACCGACCGGCCGGATCTTGCTGGCGGGCATTGGGAATTGCCTGCCGAGCGGCAAATGCGAGAATGAGGTGCATGGGACGCACCCGGGCGAACCCCTTTCCCTGGCCTCACTGCGGGAACGGACCGAATGGCACCGATCAAGGAACTCACGGCAGCTTTCTCCGCCGCGGTCGGGCACCGCCGATACGTCCTGCCGTCGCTGACGCTCGCCGCCGGCGGCCTGCTGGACCTCGCGATGCTCAGGTTCGGCATCCTGATCGATGCGGACGGACCCTTCGCGTACCTGCCCTTCGCCATCGCCGTCGCGATCGCCGCTGCCATGATCATGTGGTGGCTGCTGGATTACGCCGCGTGCGGCCGGTCGGAGCTGAAAGGCATCGTGGCCCTCGAAACGGCGCTGGACGACCTGTCCTCGTACCTGGATGAGGGGATTTCCCAGGTCTTCAACGCAACTGTCGAGAACGATGCCGATTTCGAGGAATGGCAGCGGCGGCGGGCGGACTGGCACCAGAAGGTGCAGCGGTACTTGCAGGTGAACTTCGGCCTGCGCGAGCGGAACATCTTCCGCAACGTGATCCTCACCCAGTCCATGCAGATCCCGGGCAGCTACAACGACCGGCACAATCACGAGCGGTGCCTGCTCATCCAGCAGCTCGGGACGATGCGCGAGACGATCATCCGGTACAGCGACCTGGCCGAGAAACGCCGGGCGGAGAGCAGGTAGACGGCAGACGCCGGCCGTTCATCCTGCGCTCAGGAAACGTGCACGATGGTGCTCCCGAAACGGGCGTTCGAGCGGAACCCGCGCCCGGCCGGCCCGTCGGTCCGCCGCCCCGCCGCCCCCTGGCGATCGGGTCGTGAACCCGGGTGCCGTCATGATGTGAGGATGGAATGTCGCCCATGCTGACCGATTTTCTCCCGTTGATCGGGGCCATCTCGGTGTTCATCGCGGTCTGTTCGTTGGAGAGCGTGTCCTAGACCTTCCGGTCGGGGGTTCGTCCCGTGAATCGCCGGCACATCCAAGGCAGGGCCAGGGTGCCTGCATGGCGTTGCGCCCGGCTTCCCGGTTGAATCCGGCGGCCATCACCGCCGATCCCCGCGTGGCCCGGGGCACTGCGACCCCGACCTTACGAAGTCTTCATCTCCCCGTCAGGATGCCGTAACGGCCAAGCCTGCATCTGGATCCCATGACGCCCCCGAGGGGGTCCAGGAAGGAAGACCAGATGTCGAACATGAATTCCACGCGTGCCCGCACGGGCACCGCCAAGTGGCTCGGCGCCGCCGCCGTCGCCGCCATCATCGCCGGGGGCGCGGTCCAGACCGGGCTCGTTACCCCGAACGAGGCCCATGCGGAGCTGCGGTCCATGGCGCAGCCCGTGCAGGGCGCCCCGTCCTTCGCCGACGTGATCGAGCGGGTGAAGCCCGCCGTGGTGGCCGTCAAGGTGAAGGTGCAGAACGTCGCCGACCGCAACAACGAAAATGACGACGACGGCCGGCAGTTCTCGATGCCCGACCTGCCCAAGGGCCTGGACCGCTTCTTTCGCGAGTTCCGCGACGGGCAGAAGGGCCAGCGCCAGGAGCCGAAGCAGTTCGGCCAGTCCATGGGCTCCGGCTTCTTCGTCTCGGCCGACGGGTACGTGGTGACCAACAACCACGTGGTCGAGAACGGCTCGGCGGTCGAGATCACCATGGACGACGGCAAGACCCTCGACGCCAAGGTCATCGGCACCGATCCGAAGACCGACCTCGCCCTGCTGAAGGTCGAGGGCAAGGACTTCCCTTATGTCCGCCTCGCGCCCCAGAAGGCCCGCATCGGCGATTGGGTGATGGCGATCGGCAATCCCTTCGGTCTCGGCGGCACCGTGACCGCCGGCATCGTCTCGGCCCAGCACCGCGACATCGGCGCTGGCCCCTACGACGACTTCATCCAGATCGACGCTCCCGTGAACAAGGGCAACTCGGGTGGCCCGACCTTCAACCTCGCCGGTGAGGTCGTGGGCGTGAACACCGCGATCTACTCGCCGTCGGGCGGCAATGTGGGCATCGCGTTTGCCATCCCGGCGAGCACGGTCGACTCGATCGTGACCTCCCTCAAGAACGGCGGCCAGGTTGCCCGCGGCTTCATCGGCGTGCAGATGCAGCCGCTGACCAAGGAGCTCGCCGAGGCCATTGGCCTGAAGGAGCCCAAGGGCGTCCTCGTGGCCGAGGCACAGAAGGACAGCCCCGCCGCCAAGGCCGGCATCCGGATAGGCGACACCATCGTCGCCGTGGACGGCGAGAAGGTCGGCGATGCCAAGGATGTGTCTCGGAAGATCGCGAATGTGGCTCCGGGCAAGTCGGTGTCGCTCACGCTCTACCGCCAGGGCCAGGAGCGGACCGTGACCCTTGAGGTCGGAACCCAGCCGAAGGCGTAACCGCTTCGGCCAACCGTCGGATGCCCGGGCCATAACAACCCCTTCCGGAGGCGGGCATCCCTCGCCCCGGCAGGCCGGCTTCCCCTTCGCCGGCCTGCCGGCGGTCGCTTCCGGCACGCTTCCGCCACCCGCCGGGGCCTGGCCGCAAGCGCGAACCGGGAATCCCACGCACGGGATCGGCATCCTCGAACGTCATCGAAGGGGCGGGACGGCGAGAATGTCGACGTCGATGGACCGCAGGATTTCCTCGGCCACGCTCCCCAGGAACGCCTTGGCGATGCCCGAGCGACCGTGCGTCCCCGTGATCAGGACATCCGGCTTCAATTGTTCCGCGGCCGCGGAGATCACCTCGATCGGGGCGCCTTCCTCGATGCGCATCGACCGCCCGTGTGGGTCGAGCCCGTTCGCCTCCAGGAACGCGCTCAGCTCCCTGGTGGCCCGCTCGCGCTCGTCGGCCACATGCCCGTCAAGGGTGTCCTGGCTGAGTCCGGCATAAGCCATCTTCCCTTTCGCCAGCGGCTGGAACGCATGAACGAGCGTCAGCCCTCCGCCGCCGGGCAGCCCCAGGGCCATGCCGGTCCTGATGGCATGCGCAGACGGCTCGGACATGTCGACGGCGGCCAGGGCCGTCCGGTAGGGCCGATCCGCCTCCCCGTTCACCATCAGGACCGGGACCGGCCCCATGCGGATCACGCGCTCGACGGTCGTTCCGATGAGGATGTCGCGCAGGAGCCGCTTGCGGGGAGTCCCCATGACGATGAGGTCGGCCCCCATCGACGCGGCGGCGCGCAGGATGCCGTCGAACGGGTCGCCCTCCACGGTGACGGCGCGCGCCCGCAGTCCGCGCAGCTCGGCAATCGCACCGACCTGCTCGCCCAGGATCCGGTCCGCCTCGTGCATCTCGAGCGCGAGCAGATCCGGCGGCCGATCGTCGTCCACGACATGCAGGAGGGTGAGTTCGGCGCTGCTGTCCCGCGCCAGCAGGCCGGCGCGCCGCAAGGCCGGTCGCGACCGGGTCGAGAAGTCCGTTGCCGCGAGGATATGCATGGGTTCACCTCCCATAAGCCCGATCGACCGCACTTTTCGTGCAGGTCCATGATGAAGCCTGGCTTGGCCCCGCGGCAGCCCGGGCTGAGGCCCCGGGAGCCTCGATGGATGGCGAGGAGCCAACCGCGGCAGCCCCCAGGATGGCGGTCGATCGTGGTTCTGCGTGGGACGGCATCATCGCATCCCCGTCGGCCATGGCCAAGACGCATCATGGCGTCGGCGGCACCGGATCGGCAACGGTCTCGGCCCGATGCGCCTCAGGGACGTTGGCCAGCGGGGCCGGGTGCCTGCCGCGGCGGTCCGCCGATCCCTTCGGCAACCCTGCGCGCGATGTACGGGTAGAACGGGTTGGACGAGATCCGCACCAGCGCATCGAGCGGTACCACCAGGATGCCGCGCTCGCCCCGCGGCGTCAGGGTGCCGAGGTTGACGCCAAAGCCGTCGCCCGGTCCCGGTTGAGAGCCGTAGAGCGGATCCGTTTCCGGAAAGGGAAGGGCGACGTGGGACAGCGAGAAGGCGGTGAGCGGGAACGCGAGGCCGAGGGCCGTGACCGTCTCTGCCGTCGCGCCGCTTTCCACGGAGCGCTCGACGGCCTCCAGCGAGGACGGGTCGGCATTGGTGATGAGCGTCGTCCGGAACGCGCGCGGGGCAGGCGGCAGGATCCGGTCGACGGCCGTCTCCGCCGACCGGGCGATGAGCGGGCCGAGCTTGACCGCCCGGTTGAGGTCGAACAGCGTCAGCTCGCTGCCGTTCGCCGGCAGCCGCGCGTAGAGGTTCGAGACGATGGCGCGGGTGCTGACCGTGAAGTCGGCGACCGACTGGAACGTATGGATCGGCGGCAGCCGGGCGATCGTGCCGCTGGCCTCCGCCCGCTGGAGCTGTCCCTGGAGCGCCTGGGTCACCTGGTAGGACTGCCGCGCCCCGTTCACGGGAAACGAGTTGTACTTGAACGGATTGAACTCGGGCAGGATGCCGAGCCAGGCGGCCTTGGCGAAGGCGGGGAAGAAGGCGGGCAACCCGGCCAGCCCGGCGTAGCGCGCGAAGGCCGTGATGCCGATCATCGGAGAGAGAAGGACGAGCCGCTCCGGCCGTGCCAACCGGTCGTCGTCGAGTGCTTCCAGGGCATACTTCAGCGCGAGCGCGCCGCCGTTCGAGAAGCCGACGACGTGAAGCCGCTTGCCCGGCCCGGCACGCCGGACGGCCTCCCGCACGGCGAGGCGGGTGGCGGCCATCCAGTCCTCCCATTCCACCTCGGTGAGCGCTGCGGGAACGGTGCCGTGCCCGGGCAGGCGGATGCCCATGGCAACGAAGCCGCGGTCGCGGTAGACGGCCGCGAGATGGCGCAGGCTGTAGGGAGCGTCGGTGAGGCCGTGCAGGAACACGGCGGCGCCAACCGGCGTCCCGTCAGGCTCCATGACATAGGAGCGGTTCCAGTCCGTCCCGAAGGTCTGCGGGTCGACGGCGCTGCCGGTGACATAGCGGTCCAGCGGGATCGCCGCACCGGCATCAGGAGCGCGGAAGACCTCCCGCCTCACGGCGGCGAGGAGTTGTTCCTCCCTCCGGAGATACCCCGCCCAGTCCATGGCATCGATGGCGTCGGCATCAGGCTCGTCCGGAACGAAGGTGTGCCACGCCGCCAGCGGCGGAGACCGCAGGGCATCCCAGGCCCGGAACGAGAGGCCGGCAACGACGAGGCACGCGGCCAGCGCCACGAGGAGGCCTGCGCCGACCGCAACTCGCTTCAGCCATGCACGGGTGATCGCCCTCAAGGTCCGCTCCCTGGTGCACCGAGCCGGGTCCAAGCGGCCAACCGGGCTCGGTCCCGTGACCGGGGCCTTGCAGGGTCGCCCTCGCCGATCGTCCTGGCCATTGGGTAAAACCCCGAACCCTCGCGGAAGAAGCCCTGAGCCGTGCCGATTTGATCGGCGTTCCCTGGCGTTCGTCAATCCGGCCTGGAGGCAGGCTTGCCGCGGCACACGTCCAGGAGGTCACCTGGCACGCTCTCCGTGAAGAAGGGTTCGTGCCGCGAGAGCGCCTCGACCGCCGCGATCAGGAACCGGCGCGCCTCGGACTTGAGCAGGTAGCCGCGGGCACCGGCCTCGATCAGCTTCCGGATCAGTTGCCTGCCCCCATGCATGGTGAAGATCAGCACCTCGGTCCCGGGACATGACGCGCGGATCGCCCGCGCGGCATCGATGCCGTTCATGAGCGGAAGCCGGTAATCCAGGATCGCGACGTCCGGATGGATCCCGGCGGCGAGATCGACCGCCTGCCGGCCGTCGGCGGCTTCCGCCACGATCTCCCAACCCGGCTGCACGCCGAGGATCGCGCGAAGGCCGGACCGGACCTCGGCGTGGTCATCGGCGATCAGGATGCGGGTCGTGGCCGAACGCGTCATCGACGGAGAACCTCACGGGGGTCAGGGGCGCCATGGCCCATGGTCCGGGAGCGTCCCAGAAGCCGCGGGGACGGCTCCCGGGACAAGGGACGCGGCGACCGTTCACCTCGCCGTCATCCCTCAACGGCCACGAACAGCGACTGCCCGTCGCGGCTGACCCGCAGCAGGGCCGGCCGGTTCTGCCGCTGGGCCTCGGTCCAGGCATTCGCCACGTCGGCGGGAGCGGTCACGGCCCGGTTGTCGGCCGAGACAATGACGTCTCCCGGCCGCAGTCCGGTCTCGGCCGCGGGGCTGCCGGGCTCGACGTGCTGGATCAGGAGACCGGACGTTCCCGGCTCGAGGCCGAGCCGGCCGCGGGCCGTCTCCGGCACAGGGGCCAAGGATACGCCGAGCCGCTTGCCACCGCCGTTTGGGCCCTCGAGCGCGGCCTGCCGCGGCTGCTCGTCCGGCCGCGGCCCGATGGTCATGCTCAGCTCTTTCGTCCGCCCGTCGCCGAAGATGGTGATCCGGGACGCGGTGCCGGGCTTCGCCGCTGCCACCGCCCGCGACAGGTCGCGCCCGCTCTCGACCGGATTGCCGTTGAAGTCGGTGATCACATCGCCGACCCTCAGTCCCGCCCGTGCGGCCGGGCCGCCGGGTTCCACCGCGGCGACGAGCACGCCTTTCCCGTCCGGCCGGCCCAGCGCCCGGGCGATCGCGGGGGTGATTTCCTGCAAGCTCACCCCGATGTGCCCGCGCTCGACCCGTCCGGTCCGGATCAACTGGTCGGTGACGCTCCTCGCGACGCGGGACGGCACGGCGAAACCGATGCCGACATTGCCGCCGGTGGGCGAGAAGATCGCCGTGTTGACGCCGATCACCTCGCCGCGGGCGTTGAACAGCGGGCCGCCGGAGTTGCCGCGGTTGATCGAGGCATCCGTCTGGATGTAGTCGTCGTATGGTCCCGATCGGATGTCGCGCGATTGCGCCGAGATCACGCCGACCGTGACCGTGCCTCCGAGCCCGAAGGGGCTGCCGATCGCGATGGCCCACGAGCCGGGCTCGGCCGCATCGGAGTCGCCCCATGACGTGACCGCGATGCCGGAGGGCGGATCGACCTTCAGCACCGCAAGGTCGGTGGCGGGATCGCGGCCGACGAGACGGGCCGGAACGCGGGTGCCGGTCCCGAACACGACCTGGATCTCCTCCGCATCCCCGATGACGTGATCGTTGGTGACCACGTGGCCGTCGTGGCTGATCACGAAGCCGGACCCGAGCGACTGCCGCGGTTGCCGGCGGCTCGGGTCGAGGTGCTCCTCGAAGAAGCGGCGGAAGAACTCGTGGAACGGCATGTCCGCCGACAAGGGGGGCGTGGCTTCCGCATCCTGGATCCGCTGCCGGGTCGTGATGGCGACGACCGTCGGCATCTTCTGGCGCACGATGGCCGTGAAATCGGCCGGAACGGCCTGGGCGACGGCCGGAGTGACCAGCGCCGGACAGCACACGATGGCGAGGATGCCAGCGAGCATCCCCGCGCAAAGGGTCGATTTCCATTTCTGACGGGACATGCGGCGCCTCCCGGGTGATGCCAGAACCAGGCCCAGTCTCGTCCCCGCCGGGCCGCCTGCCTATTGGGGCGAACCCCGAGATCGGGACGCATGATGCCCGAGGGGATGCGGGCACGAAACCCGACCCGAGCGCCAAATTTCAGCCTGCCATGCCGCATTTCTCCAGGCTTGGTCACGGATTGGTCATGCCCTCTGCCCAAGCATGGAAGATCACGTGCGACGCTGGGACATGCGGGATCGCATCCAGAGATGATCAGGTGTAGGATCCCGAGCTTGATCTGACGGACAGTGTCGGAGCGAGTTGCCCCCTGGCAGCCTGAACGACTCCCTCCGTGCAGAACGCGATTTGGTCGGCACTGTCTGCCAGGTCAAGTCCTGGCTTTCACGGATCAGGACGGTCCGTTATCCCGATTGGTGGACTTCCCGTGGTGGGACGTTACGACGTAAGGCTGCTTTCGCTCAATGCTTCGGTCGTCCTCACCTCTGCGACTGTCGTGGGGCTTGTGATCGCCCTTGCCGGCAACTGGCCTCTGGACGGGAACGCAGGCGTCATCGGTTTCGGGACGGCACTTGCCTATCTGGCGGGCGGCATTCCGACCGGCTGGCGGGCGCTGAAGGCGCTTTGGAACGAGCACGTTCTCGACATCGACCTGTTGATGATCGTTGCGGCGATTGCCGCCGCCGCCGTCGGAGCCGCCATCGAGGGCGCGGTCCTGCTTGCGCTGTTCAGCCTGTCGACGACCCTGGAGGAGCGCGCCATGGGGCGGGCGCGGCGCGCGATCGAGGCGCTGATGGCCCTGCGTCCGGAAACGGCATTCCGCAAGTCCGTGGACGGCACCGTGGAGGAGGTTTCGGCGACGGCGCTCGGCGTGGGCGACATCGTGGTGCTTCGCCCGGGTGCGCGGGTTCCCGCGGACGGAACGATCGTGGCCGGGCAAGGCGCGCTGGACGAATCCACCATTACCGGCGAATCCATGCCCCTCCGCAAGAAGCCCGGCGGCAAGGTCTTCGAGGCCACCGTCAATCTCGACGGCGTGCTCGAGGTACGGGTTACGAAATCGCTCGAACACGGCACCGTGGCGCGGATGATCGCGCTGGTGACGGAGGCCCAGACTGCCAAGGCCCCTTCAGAGCGGTTCAGCTCCTGGTTCGGCCAGCGCTATACGATTGCCGTGCTCGTGGGAGCCATCCTCGCCCTCGGCACATTCTACGGGCTGGGAATGGATTGGGAGACTGCGCTTTACCGCGCGGCGACGCTCCTCGTCGCCGCAAGCCCGTGCGCCATCGTGATTTCGGTGCCCGCCGCCATCCTGTCGGCGCTATCAGCCGCCGGGCGTGGCGGTGTGCTGTTCAAGGGCGGGGCCGCGCTGGAGACCCTTGCCGCCGTCGACACCTTCGCCTTCGACAAGACCGGGACATTGACGACGGGCCGCGCCGAAGTGACCGACATCGTCGCCCTGGATGGAACCGAGACGGATCTCCTGACGGCGCTCGCCAGCGTCGAGACCCATTCCGAGCATCACATCGCCGAGACGCTTCGGCGCGAGGCCGCGCGGCGCGGTCTGGCGCTGCATGAGGTGCTTGACGTGAGGGCGATCCCGAGCGCCGGCATCGTCGGTCGGGATCGCGATGGTCCGGTCTGGGCCGGCAACCGGCGCATGGCGCGGACGATGGGAGCGTCGCTCGATCATGACCGTTTTCAGGCTTTGCAGGACAGCGCCGAGACCGTCGTCTACCTCGGCCGCGAGGCGCGTGTCCTCGGCGCCGTCAGCGTCGCCGACAAACTGCGCGAAACGTCGGCCGGCGCCCTTGCCGCCTTGCGTGAGAGCGGCGTCAAGGCCATCGCGATGATGACGGGCGACCGACGGGCCGTTGCTCTGCGCATCGGCACGGAATTGGGGCTGAAGCCGGAGGAGATCCATGCCGAGATGCTGCCGGAAGACAAGGTCCGCCTCGTCGGCGAGATGGCTGGGGACGGCACGATCGCCTTCGTCGGCGATGGCGTGAACGACGCCGCGGCATTGGCGCGCGCCGATGTCGGCATCGCCATGGGAGCGGCCGGTTCGGATGTCGCCCTTCAGGCTGCCGACGTGGCCTTACTGTCGGAGGACATGGAACGGTTAGCGGCTGCGCATCGCCTTGCCAAACGCACCGTGTCGGTCATCCGGCAGAATCTTGCGTTTGCAATCGGGGCAATGCTTCTCCTCGTCACCGGTGCCGCTTTCTTTGAACTGCCGCTGCCGCTGGCGGTGCTGGGCCATGAAGGCGGTACGGTCCTTGTGGTTCTCAATGGTCTGAGACTGCTCAATGATCCGATCCGCAATACGAGGCGATCCGTGGCTGATCTGACGTCCGTTGAACGGGGACGCAACGAAGCTCCTGCCGGAACCTATCGGATTGCGCGGCAGACGCGTGGCGATGTCGGATAGCATTTGGATTTGCGATCTTGTTCAACGGCCCCGCGTCGGGGACCAGCCGTGGTGGTGGCGACCGAGCGGCGCGAGAATCGGGGGTGTCGCCTTGATTGACTCGGCACCTCCGGCTTGGTCGAATGCCGCGCTCGCACGGTGACGGCAGCCGCATGGCGAAGGCAAGGATCTCAACGCCTGGACGGCGCTGATCGGCGTGGTGGCCGTGCTCGCCGCCCTGTGGGTTGCTAAGGCGGTGTTCGCACCGGTCGCCTTCGCCCTGTTCCTGATCGCCCTGCTGTGGCCGTTGCAGCGCTGGTTCCAGGCGAGGATGCCCCGGCTCGTGGCCCTGGCCGCCACGGTCGTGGTGCTCGTCACGACGTTCACCGCGTTCGCCTCCCTGGCCGCCTGGGGCTTCAGCCGCGTGGGGCATTGGATCGTCGCCAACATGGGCCGCCTCCAGGCCTTCTATGACTGGACGACGCTCTGGCTCGAGGAGCACGGGATCGCGGTTGCGAGCCTGTGGGCGGACCATTTCAACGTGGGCTGGGTCCTGGCCCTCATGCAGCGGTTCACCAGCCATGTGAACACGACCCTGAGCTTCTGGGTGGTGGTGCTCGTCTACGTCATCCTCGGCCTGCTCGAGGTGGACGGCACCGCCCGCAAGATCGAGGCGCTGCCGAACCGCCAGATCGCCCGGCTCCTGGGCGAGGGCAGCGCGGCCGCGGCCGCCAAGTTCAGGAGGTTCATGGCGGTGCGGACCCTGATGAGCCTGCTGACCGGCGTCCTGGTCTGGCTCTTCGCGACCCTCTTCGGCCTGCCGCTGGCGCAGGAGTGGGGCGTCATCGCCTTCGTGCTCAACTACATCCCGTTCATCGGTCCCATCATCGCCACCCTGTTCCCGACCCTGCTGGCGATGGTGGAGTTCGGGAGCTGGCAGGCGGTCGTGGCAATGTTCGCCGGCCTCAACGTGATCCAGTCGGTAGTCGGCAGCTACGTCGAGCCGCGCCTGTCCGGCACGGCCCTGTCCATGTCGCCGTCCATGGTCCTGTTCTCGATCTTCCTGTGGACGTTCCTGTGGGGCCTGTCGGGAACCTTCATCGGCGTGCCGATCGCGGTCGCGGTCCTGACCTTCTGCGCCCGGCATCCCGACACCCGATGGATGGCGATCCTGTTCGGGCCGCCGGACGGCCTTGACGGCCTCGAGCCTGATCGCGCCGATGGGCCGAGGGACCTGGCACCTCCGTAGCCCTGGGTTCGATCGTCACTCGGGCGGTGTGGTGGAGGCCCATACCGTCGAACGAACGTGCGGCGACAGGCTCAGGTCGCCGAGGCAGACCGTGGCTTGGAAAGATGCCGTTTCAACCGCGTGATCTCTTCCGGGGGCCGGTCGCGAACATCCGTCACCTCGCTCCAGGCCTCGATGTAGTGCGCCGGCGCGTAGACATGGCCGAAGCCGATCGGGGCTGAGAGCGCCATGAACTTGTCCACCGCCAGTTGAAGGGCGGTGACAACGGGAACCCACCGCAAGTGCGGCGACACGTCGGGTCCGCGCGGCGGCGGCATCCAGTCCGGTTCGCGATAGAGGCTGCGATACTCGAAAAAGGTCACCGGGTCGCTCGCATACTGGAGATAGACGAACCGCATCGGCCCCCATGCGGCATTCGGAGCCGTGGCAGGGCTGGCGGCCTCGCCGTGCTGGTTCATGAACCGCACGAACGATCCGTCGCGGAACCGGGGGAGCCAGGCAGGCGATCCGGGAGTGCGGTTCTCGGTGAGGAAACGCCAGAGCCTGCTTGAATGGGGCGGGCCGCTCCAGAGCGCGCCCGAGAACGGGTCGCCAAGCACCTCGATGAGGTCCGTCGACTGCTCGGAGTTCATGGCACCGAGACTGATGCCGTGCAGATAGAGCTTTGGCCGCCTGTCCTTGGGCAGCATGGTCCAGTATCCGTAGACCTCCCGGAACAGGGCGCGCGCGGCATCGCCGCCGTACGCCAGCCCGGCGACCCGGTACAGCCAACTGGCGAGATAGGAATATTGCAGGGCGACGCTGGCGACGGCGCCGTCGTGCAGATATTCGAGGCTGTCCATCGCCGCCGGATCAACCCAGCCGGTGCCGGTTGGCGTCACCACGACAAGCACTGGCCGTTCGAAGGCGCCGACCCGCTTCAATTCTTCCAGCGCGAGCTTGGCGCGCATTGCCAGCGTATCGGCCGACCGCAATCCGACATAGACGCGAAGTGGCTCAAGCGCCTCCCTGCCGGAGAATGCGCTGATGTCCTCGCGCGTCGGACCCGAGGAGATGAATTCCCGTCCCTGCCGTCCGAGCTCGTCCCAAGCCAGCAGGGAAGCGCTGCTGCCAGTCTTCTGAGAATCCGTCGGGGCCGCCGTCTCCGGTCTGATCAGCTTGTCGTATTCCCGGAAAGACGCATCCGCGACGCGCAAGGCACCCTGGAAGAGAACTCCATTGAGGATCGACCAGAACAGCGCAACCGCGGCGACGGCGCCGATCACGTTGGAGACCCGCCTTGGCAGAAGGCGGTTCGCTCTGGCCGCCACGAAACGGAGGGTCCGCTGGAAGAACCGCGCGAGCGCCAGCAGGGTCGCGAAAACCGCGAGTCCAATCAGGGCGACCTCGAGTGGATACGCCGTGTCGACCGACCCGAGTCCCATCAACTGTCGGATCGAATTCTGCCATCCCGCCGCTTGCGCAAGAAAGATGATCGCAAGCACGGCGCAACCGATCGCGCCAGCGAGCTTGACGATGCGCAGGAGGCGGCCCTTGGGCTGCGGGAGCTCCATGTAGGCCCAGAGCCAACGGCCGAATACGCCGATGCCGTATCCGGCCGCCAGGGAACCTCCCGAAACCACACCCTGCGTCACGAAACTCCGGGGCAGCAGCGATGGCGTCAGGGAGGCAGCAAAACATAACGTTCCGAGGAGAACGCCGCAGGCAGAGATCGAATGCCATTGCCCTCTACCCATGCATCTGCACCTCTTGATGTCGCGGATCGGGTACCAGACATCAGGCTTTAACCGCCAGACTGCCTGCGGATCCACTTCGCGAACTTAATTCCGACGGCACGGAACAAGAAGGCCAGGAGCACGAGGATGGCTGCTCCAAGACCGACGAGGATGTAAGCGGTATCCCTCATCAGCGGACTCCATCAGCAGGCCCATGGGAGGGCTCGGAGCTGTTCCTATAGGGGTTCGGGTTCTGCTGCTGGACCCGATCATACCACTGCTCGCCCCCGAAGAAGCCGTCGACGCCGCAGTCTTACTCGAAACACCGAGTCCACTGGTTCACACGATGCGCTAGGGGCGCCGCGAAACCCTGAAGGCGATGGCCAGCGTCAGCAGGGGACTTGCGATGTTGAAGAAGCAGAACGGCAGGTAGAGCAGGGTGGGAACCCCGAGCACGGCCGCCATGTAGGCCCCGCACGAATTCCAGGGCACGAGCGGGGACGTGACCGTTCCGGCATCGGCAATGGTGTGCGACAGGCTCGTGGCCGAAAGCCCGCGCCGCTCGAACTCCTCCCGGAACAGCCGTGCCGGCAGGATCACGGCCACATATCGGTCGCCGACGACGACGTTGAGCCCGAAGGCGGTGACCGCGACGGCGGCGGTGAGCTGCCCCGGCGTGCGGGACCGCCGGATCATCGGCATCACGAGCTTGGACAGCAGGCCGAACTCCTTGAGCAGGCTGCCGAAGGTGAGCGCGCCCAGGATCAGCCAGATGGTCATGAGCATGCTGTCCATGCCGCCGCGGGTCAGCAGGCCGTCGACGGCGGGAATACCCGAGGTGGCCTGGTATCCGGTCGCCATCGCCTGCCAGACGCCCTTGAGGGAGGCGGCCGGCATGCCGAGATCGGTCACGCCGACGAAGCGCAGGACGGCGTCGGGTTGCAGGATCGGCGCCATCACTCCCGCGAACAACGCCGCGGCCATGATCGCCAGCGAGGCCGGCACCCCGACGGCAGACAGGGTGAACAGCACCACCAGGGGCAACAGGTTGAGCGGCGTGATCTCGAAGAGCGTGTCGAGGGACGCCAGCTCCGAGGCGATGACGGCGTCGCCCACACCATCCATACCGTCCGTCAGGCCGATGGCAGCGAAGAGCGCGGCAGCGAGGATGAACGTGGGGGCCGATGTCCTGGCCTGGTAACGGAGATGACCGTGCACGGTGTTCCCGGTGAGCGTGGCGACCAGGACGGTGCTGGGCGAGCGCGGGGAGAGCTTGGCCCCGAAGAAGGTTCCCGAGATGACGGCCCCCGCCGTGATCACGGGCGAGACCCCGACCAGGGTGGCCAAGCCCATCAGCCCCACCCCGATGGTCCCGGCCGTGGCCCAGGTGCTGCCGATGCTGAAGGCGAGGACGGCGCAACCCACGGCCGCGGCAAGGTAGAACCAGTCGGGATGGAAGAGCCGGAGGCCGTAGGACACCAGGGTCGGGATCGTGCCCGACAGGTTCCAGGTGCCGATGAGGGCGCCCGTCGCGAGGAGGATGTAGGTGACGCCGACCATCGAGGCCATGCCCCTGCGCCCCACGGCCTCGACGTCCTCCCAGCGATGCCCGTTCCGGAGCCCGATCAGGGCGGCGACCATGGCGGCGAGGATCAAGGCCACCTGCAACGGCCCCTCGGTCGCTTCGAGCCCGAACAGGGCCATCGCCCCGCCGATCAGCCCGGCAAGGGCCAGGATCGGCGTGATCGCGTCGAGGTAGGATGGTTCCTGGATGCGGCCGGGCAGGGAGGTTTCTTCCGTCATGCCAGCGCCAGGAGCCGCCTAGGGCTCGACCAGCTTGTTGCGGATCGCGTAGCGGACCAGGCCGGCTGACGTATGGATCTTGAGCTTGCGCATGGCGGCGGCGCGGTGGGACTCGACGGTCTTCAGGTTGATGGCGAGAAGCTGCGCCGTCTCCTTGTTGGTGCGCCCTTCCGCGATGAGCTGCACCACGCCGCGCTCCCGATGCGTGAGGACATCGCCGGTGGGGTGTCCGTTGGCGAGATAGGCCTTGAGCAGCGTCTCCGACACCCGCCCGGTGAAGAAGGGCTGGTGTCGCGCCAGGGTCTCGACCGCCGCGATCAGGAAGCGCCGCGCGTCCGATTTGAGCAGGTAGCCCCGCGCGCCCGCCTCGAGAAGCTCGCGAACCAGCAGCTCGCTCTCATGCATGGTGAAGATGAGCACCTCGGTCCCGGGCTGGAACGCCCGGATCTCACGGGTCACATCGACGCCGTTCATGAGCGGGAGCTGGTAGTCGAGGATGGCGACACCCGGTTGGGTCGATGCGGCAAGTTCCACTGCCTGCCTGCCGTCCTCGGCCTCGGCGACCACCTCCCAGCCGGGCTGGCTGCTCAGGATGGCGTGAAGGCCGGAGCGGACGACGTCATGGTCATCGGCGATCAGGAGGCGGAGCATGGTCGAGGATCGTGCCATTCGCGGCAATTTCCTTTCATACGCCCGATGGCCTGCCGGGACACTCGGGTGAAACCCCGAAACCGGGCGGGAAGAGTCCGGTGGCGCATGGAATGCGATATGGGATGGCCTCTGCCTAGTGAGCATGGCCGCCTAGGTTCTCGCGGGTGCGGGGAACGCGGGCCCGGACCACGGTCCCGGTGCGCCCGGTCCGGATCCGGAGGGTGCCGCCGAACTGGTGCAGGCGGATGCGCATGCCCGGAATGCCCACGCCCAGGGTGGGCTTGCCGTTCTCCGGCGCGGTCGGCTTCGCCTGCATCCCATGCCCGTCGTCCGCGACGCACAGGACGACCTCGCCCGGCGTGCTGCGCAGGTCGACGGCCACCTGGGACGCCCCGGCATGGCGGTGCACGTTCGACAAGGCCTCCTGGACGATCCGGAAAAGGGCCCGGCGGACCTCGACCCGCAGGCCCTCGGCGCCCCCGTCGATCCGGCACGCCACTGCCAGGCCGGTGCGGTCGGAGAAGCCGTCGGCGAAGGTCTGGACCGCCTCCTGGAAGCTGCTCTCCTCGAGGCTGGCTGGGTGCAGAAGGTAGGTGAACAGGCGCAGTTCCTTGAGCGCCTCCTCCAGCAGGTGGTCGATCTCGCCGAGCAGCCGTTGCCCGTCCCGCTGCGGCAGCAGCGGCTCGACCTTCATCAGGTTGAGCCCGACGGCGACGAGGTATTGCGTCGTCGAGTCGTGGAGCTCCGACGCAATGCGCTGGCGCTCCTCCTCCTGGAGCGTCAGCAGGCGCTCCGAGAGCTCGCTGACCGCGGCCCGGGCGGTCATCAGCTCCGTGACGTCCTCGTGGGACACGATGATGCGGGCCTTGTCCCCGATCCGGAAGCGGCGGGCCCGGATCGTGAACCAGCGGTCGCCTTCGGTGGACGTGGTCTGGTAGAGGGCCTGGAACCCGGGGCGGGAGCCCGCGATCACATCCTCCATCGCGCTGAACCGCCGCTCGCCGGGTACGGCGACATCGAGGTACCTGGACCCGATACCGTGCGCGTGGACGGCCGGTCCCGTGGCCTCGACGAAACGGCGCCAGGCTTGGTTCACGGCGATGATGCGGCCCTGCCCGTCGAGGATGGCGATCTGCTTGGTGAGGGCGTCGAGCGACGATTGGAGGAACTCCCGCTCCTCGAGCGTAGCGCGGTGCGCGAGGACCCGGTCGGTCACATCGCTGAAGTAGACGCTGGCCCCCTCGGGGGAGGGGACTGCACGCAGGTCGATGAAGCGGTCGGGGCGCAGGGCCGAGGGAACTTCGCCCCGGAACTCCTTGCGCTGCTCGAGTGCCTGCATCACCGCCTCGGCGCAGGCGGTATGGCGCTCGACCAGGTCGAGATAGGACAGCCCGATGAACTCGCCGCGCGATCGGCCGCACCAGCGCAGGGTCGCCGAGTTGGTGTCCGTGATCCGGTAGGATCGATCGAGCGTGAAATAGCAGTCGGTGATGCTCTCGAGGATGCTGCCCATCCGCGCGTTGGCGGCCACGAGCTCGCTCCTCGTGGCCGCCAACGCCGTGAGCCTGAGGGATTCGATCGGACCCATGTTCCGGAGCAGGGCCTGGACGGCAATGCCACCGATCAGGAGGAGGGCAAGGCTGGCGAGCGATGACTGGTAGAGCGCACCGAGGATGGGGGCGTTGAATACGGGCGTGGGGAGAACGGAAGCGGCCGTATACCCGGTCTCGGGCGAGCGTTCGAAGGTGGCGAGGTGGCCTTCGACGGTTTCGAACCGGCCGGTGCGGCCGGAAAACAACGAGGCCGGTCCGGGCGGCGGGGCCGCGCCCGATCCGGCCGCACCGGTGACGAGCCGCTGGAACTTGCGGTCGAGCAGGACCGTCCCCCACTCGGTCGGGCGGACGGCGTTGCGGACGGCATGGTTGAGGTGCTCTTCCGGCACGAGAAGCGACAGCACCCGGTTCATCTCGCCGTTTGCGTCGTCCAGCCGAAGGCTGAACGCGACGATCCAGCGCTTGGCAGTCGGGGAGTACATGCGGTCCGACATGCTGAGCCCCGCGGTGCGGACCACCTCGAGGCGCTCACGGACGCCGGGGAGCTCATCGATGCGGGGCAGGTCCGACCCGAAGGGGGCCGCGGTCCTGAGGAGCACCCGGTCGCGGTCCCAAAGCGTGAACCAGGCCCCGTCCGGCCGGGGCGTTGCCTGGAGCTGGCGATGGAACCCTTCGAAATCCCCGGTCTGGAGCAGCGGCGAGCGCGACAGCCCCTTGAGGAGGTAGCCCATGGCCTGCACCTCGCGCTCGACCGCGTTGGTCGCCGCGATGGCTGTGGACAATCCACGATGGGCGATCTCATGCCGGACCCCGTAGGCGTGCCAGAACAGGGCCGTCCACGCGGTCAGGAGGGAGAGGCCGATCGTGGAGGCGGCGATGAGAAGGATCGATCGGCGGGTGCCGCCGCGGCCGGACGCCCCGAGGGTTGGGAGGCTGATATCCATCGAGGAGAACATGTCGCCTCCTGCTCAGGTTGTGTTTCGGGGCACGCTGACGGGCTTACCAAAACGCACGAGGCCGGAGATCGCCGCGGGAGCCGGGCCGGCGCTTCCCGCAGGAAGCCTTCCATGATGGAAGGAACACTCCCCAGTCCCTGATTGCCAGCCTCGCGATTCCATCCTTCCGACCGGAACCGCGAGGCTGGCAATCGAGCTCGGAGAATAAACCCATGACAATGCGGGCACAAGCAGGGGGCGCATGCGTTCCCACGCGACCTGAAAGGAACGCTGGAAGGAATGCATCCTGCCTGGACCGTGGACGATCACGAGGACGAACCATGGCACGCCATTTGCAAGACCCGCCAGGTCGACGTCGGAGTGGCTTTTGCGATGACCGGTTCTCGGGAGGGCGGGAACGGATAGGGAATTTTTCCCGCTTCCGCCCGTCCTGTGCTCAGCGGCAGCGGAGATTGCCCCACCGATCGCGGAAGGTGCCGTAAGGACACGGACTGCGCGGGGCGGTGGCGCTGCCGACGATCGCGCCGCCGGCCGCACCGATCGCCCCTCCGGCCAGGGCGCCGCCGGCCCGGCCCGTGGCCGCTCCGCCGATCGCGGCACCCGCGAGGCCGCCGATGGCAGCGCCGCCAAGGGCCCGTTCGCCCGGGGTTTCGCACGCCGCGACGGAGAGCATGAGCGCGCCGGCGGCGATGGCTGTCGTGATCTTCCTCATCGGACTTTCCCTTCGAAATTACGGATCGCAGACCCGCGACGGGTCGCGGGTCACGACAGGTTCCGCCATTGCCGCGGGTTCGGATAGTGGGGAAAACCCTGGGATCGTCCGGTGGGAGGCCCTAGTCAGGGCGGTTGCAACCGTCCTCCGGCGACCGGTGCGCAAGCCCGTGGTTGGCGGACGGGCTGCCGGTTGAGGTTCGGCGCGGCTGCTTTTTTCAACGCGTCCTCAGGACAATTCCCGCGCCCGATGGGGGTTACACCCGATGGTGTCGTGACCCGCGAGCGGTACTCTCGTGCAGGGGCGACGCCCCCGATGGGGGTTACACCCGATGGTGTCGTGACCCGCGAGCGGTACTCTCGTGCAGGGGCGACGCCCTCGCGCATGCGACCGCGTCGCCCTGGTTCGCAGCCAGGCAAGGGATCCGCCGCAGTGGGAGCAGGTCGATCGTGATGGGAGCGAAACATGCGCATCCGCATAGGGTTCAATATCACGTCTCTCCTGTTGTATGGCCTGAGCTGGATCCTGCTCGGCGTTGCCGTGCTGATGGTGATCCTCGCGATCGCGACGGCCCTGGGTCTGGCGAGCTTCCCGATGACGGTCTCCGCGGACCTGATCGGCAGCGTGATCTGTGCCCTGCTCGCGCTCCTGTTCCGCTTCCTGGCCGGCAGGCTCGACCAGGGCCCCTGATCGGAGGACTGGCCGCGCTGGCAATCGGCGGCCCGGCGCTCGCGCAGGCACCGCTGCCCGCGGTCGGCGTGATGCCCGTGCCGGTCGAGGACGTCTCGCCGGCGTCGGAGTTCGTCGGGCGGGTCGAGGCCGTGAACGCCGTCGACATCCGCGCCCGGGTCGAGGGCTTCATCGAGGCACGTCCGTTCGCCGAAGGGCAGGAGGTCCGCGAGTGGCAGGAACTTTTCATCCTCGAGGACGGCGCCTACGAGGCAGCCCTGTCGGCCGCCCGCGCGAGCCTCGCCGGGGCGCAGGCGGCGCTGCGGGACGCCGAGGGACGGCTGCAACGCAACCAGGAGCTGCGCCGGACGCAAGCCGTGTCGCAGGCCGCCCTGGAGGAGATCCAGGCCGCCCGCGACACCGCCCAGGCCAATGTCATGGCTGCGGAAGCAAGCGTGCGCCTGGCCGACTTGAATCTAAGCTACACCACCATCAGGGCGCCGATCGCGGGTCGGATCGGTGTTGCCGCCTTCGCCGTGGGAAGCTTCGTGGGCCCCTCATCCGGGGCGCTTGCGCGCGTGGTGCAGGTCGATCCGATCCGGGTGGTCTTCTCGGTCAGCGACCGCGCCATCCTCGACTTCCGGGGAGCGGCAGGCGACGCCGGCAAGGAGGAACTCGCCAGGGGTTTCGTCCCGACCCTGCGGCTGTCCAACGGTCGCGACTACCCGGCCAAGGGTGAGATCGAGTTCGCTGGCAACGAGATCGATCCGGCGACCGGAACGCTTCCGGTCAGGGCCCGCTTCCCGAACCCGGATGCCCTGCTGGTGCCGGGTCAGTTCGTCACGGTCACCATACGACCTTCCACCTCGCAGCGCCGCCCCGTCGTGCCGGTCGGCGCCGTACAGCTCGACCGTGAGGGCCGCTTCGTCCTGGTGCTGGACGGCGAGAACAAGGTAGCCATGCGGCGCATCCGGACTGGCCCGCAGATCGGCCAGAACTGGACCGTGGAAGAGGGCCTGGTAGGCGGAGAGAAACTGATCGTGCAGGGCTTCCAGAATGCCCGGCCGGGCGCCGCCGTCCGGGTCGTGCCGCTCGAGGGCACGGGGGCGCAGGTGTCACCCGGAGGGAGCGCCGCGCGATGATGTCCGCGCTGTTCATCGACCGTCCGCGCTTCGCGATGGTGATCGCCGTCGTGATGACGCTCGCCGGACTGTTGGCCCTGACGCAGATCCCGGTGGCGCAGTTTCCCCCGATCACGCCGCCGGAGGTCCAGGTCACGGCAGCCTACCCGGGCGCCAATGCGGAAGTGGTCATGGACAGCATCGGGGCGCCGATCGAGGATCAGGTCAACGGCGTCGAGGACATGCTGTACATGGCGTCCTCGAGCACCAACAACGGCGGCTATTCCCTCACGGTCACGTTCGCGGTCGGCACCGATCCGGCCATCGCCCAGGTGAACGTGCAGAACCGCGTCGCGCTGGCGACCCCACGCCTGCCGCCGGCCGTGACGCAGACCGGGGTCTCGGTGCGCAGCCGCTCGACCAGCATGCTGATGGGCATCGCGATCTATTCCCCGAAGGGCACGCGCGACGAGATCTTCCTCAGCAACTACGCCTCCATCAACGTGCGCGATGCGCTCGCCCGTGTGGCTGGCGTCGGCGAGGCCGGCATCTTCGGTCCGGTCTACAGCATGCGGGTGTGGATGAATCCGGACCGCATGCAGGCTCTCGGCATCACGGCTGCGGACCTAACCGCCGCCATTCAGGCGCAGAACGCCCAGGCCTCGGCCGGCCTGATCGGCTCCGCGCCCGCGCAGCCGGGCCAGCAGCTCCAGATGACGGTCATGGCCCGCGGGCGGCTGACGAGTCCCGAGGAGTTCGGGGCCATCGTGGTGCGCACGAACCCCGACGGAGCGATCGTGCGCCTGCGCGACGTGGCCCGGCTCGAGCTCGGGGCGCAGTCCTACGACTCCACCTCCCGGTTCAATGGGCAGCCGAGCGCGACCCTGGTCGTGTACCAGTCGCCCGACGCCAACGCGCTTGCGGTCTCCCGGGCCGTGCAGGACGAGATCCAGCGCCTTTCGGCGCAGTTCCCGGAGGACCTCGCCTACACGGTGGTGTTCGATACCACCGCCTTCGTGAGCGAGACGATCCGCGAGATCATCGTCACGCTCATGATCACCTTCGTGCTGGTGGTGCTGGTCACCTACCTGTTCCTCCAGGACTGGCGGGCGACCCTGATCCCGACCCTCACCATCCCGGTCTCCCTTGTCGGCGGCTTCGCGGTGCTCTACCTGCTGGGCTACTCCGCCAACACCATCACCCTGTTTGCGATCGTTCTCGCCATCAGCCTCGTGGTCGACGACGCCATCATCGTGGTCGAGAACGTGCAGCGCGTGATGAAGGAGGAGGGCGTCGACGTCGTCGAGGCGACCCGCCGCACCATGCGGCAGGTCACCGGTCCGATCGTTGCGACCACGCTGGTGCTCGCGGCCCTGTTCGTGCCGATCGGGTTCCTGGCCGGGATCACCGGTCAGCTCTACCGCCAGTTCGCCGTCACCATCCTGGTCACGATCACCTTCTCGACGATCAACGCCCTCACGTTGAGCCCGGCGCTGTGCGCCCTGCTGCTGCGGCCGCCGACCGAGAACGGCGGCCGGGCGTTCGGAGCCTTCAATCGGGCGCTCGACACCTCGCGCACCTGGTATCTCGGGTTGCTGGCGCGCCTCGGACGGCAGCTCGTGCTCGCCGCGGTGCTGGTGGTCACGATCTTCGGCGGCATCTTCGGCCTGTTCCGTCTGCTGCCGACCGGGTTCATCCCGTCCGAGGATCTCGGCTATCTCTTCGTGAACGTGCAACTGCCGAACGCCGCGTCCCTCGAACGCACGGAGGCGGTGCTCGGGGAGGTCTCCGGGATCGTGCGCGACACGCCCGGCGTCGCCAACGTCATCGGGATCGCAGGGACCAGCCTGATCGGCGGCGGCGGCTCCGAGGCCGGCATGGTGATCGCTGCCCTGAAACCCTGGGGCGAGCGCAGCGGGCAGGCCGAGGGCGTCAACGGCATCCTCACCCACCTGCGCACGCAGTTCGCCGCACTTCCCGCCGCCACCATCGTGCCGTTCAACCCGCCGGCGATCCCCGGTCTCGGCACGACGGGCGGCTTCGACCTGCGCCTCCAGGCCCGCGCCGGGCAGGGCCAGGAGGATCTCGCCGAGGCCATGCGGGGCTTGATCTTCAAGGCCAACCAGACGCCGGGGCTGGCCGGCGTGTTCAGCACCTTCACGGCGGACGTGCCCCAGGTCTACCTCGACGTCGACCGCAAGCGGGCCGAGCTCCTCGGCGTCTCGCCGGCCGCCATCTTCTCCACGTTGCAGGCCCATCTGGGCTCGGCCTATGTCGACGACTTCAACATCCTCTCGCGCGTCTACCAGGTCCGCATCCAGGACGAGCCGGAGTTCCGCGGTCGCGTCGGGGACATCCAGCGCCTGCACGTGCGCAGCCAGCGCGGCGAGCTCGTGCCGCTGCAAACGCTGGTGACGGTGTCGACCTCCTTCGGCCCCAACGCGATCAGCCGCTACAACCTCTTTCCCGCCGCTTCGATCAACGGCCAGGCGGCCCCGGGCACCAGCACCGGACAGGCGCTGGCCACGATGGAGGCCGTGGCGCGGGAGACGTTGCCAACAGGCTTCGGCTTCGAGTGGACGGGCCTCGCCTTGCAGGAGCGCCAGGCCGGCAACCAGACGGCGATCGTCCTCGTGATGGGGATCGTCTTCACCTACCTGTTCCTGGTCGCGCAGTACGAGAGCTGGAGCGTCCCGGTCGCCGTCATGCTGTCGGTGTCGGTGGCGGTTCTCGGGGCCCTCGCGAGCCTGGCCCTCGTGGGCATCCCGATCGACATCTACGCCCAGATCGGACTGGTTCTGCTCATCGGCCTCGCGGCCAAGAACGCGATCCTGATCGTCGAGTTCGCGAAAGCGCGGCGGGAGGAAGGGATGGGGATCCGCGAGGCCGCCACGGAGGGCACGGCCCAACGCTACCGCCCCGTGCTCATGACGGCCTTCGCGTCGATCCTCGGCGTGATCCCGCTCGTCGTCGCAACGGGCGCCGGGGCGGGCAGCCGCCGCTCCATCGGCATGACGCTGTTCGGCGGACTGCTCGTCGGGACCGTGATCGGCCTGGTGCTGATCCCGGTCCTCTACGTGATGGTCCAGACCATGCGCGAACGGACCAAGGCCCGGCTGTTCGGCTCCCGCGCCGATGCACCGGCCCCGGAGCCGGAGCTGGTGTCGGAAGAATGAGCTTCGGCGGGCCGGAAACCCACCGGGGCGGAGCGGATCTCAAAGTGAGGTTCGGATGATCGGGTGGTTCGCCAGGTTCCTGCTGATTGCGGCCGGCACGGTCACCGGCTGGTTCGTGGCACGGGACGAACCGAACTTCGGCGTGATCCAGTTGGCGACGGCGCTCCTGCTGCTGACCTTCGTGGTGGCGATCCTGGCCTTCCGGCCCGCTCGCCGGACGGTCAGGCGCCAGCGGTTCTCCGGGTCGGTCCAGCGCCCGGACCGAGGAACGGAACACGGAGGAAGCCATGACGACGCCTGACACAGTTTCAGATTCCGCGAAAGGCACCCCGATGAGACCGCCCGGTTGGGTTCGCCTCGGATTGGGGATCGTCATGATCCTGGCAGGAGTTGCCGTCCTGGCCGACGTCGCATTTGCCTCGCTCGTCAGCCCGGCCTTCATCGGGGTCGCGGCCATCATCGTCGGCACCTTCGAAATCGTCCACGCCCTCTGGACGCGGGGCTGGGGCGGCTTGGCCTGGCAGATGCTCCTTGGCCTCCTGTACGTGGCTGTCGGCATCGTTCTCCTCGGCGGGGCAGGTTCGGCTGAGATGATCGCCGCCCCTGGGATCGCGCGGTCCGCCCGGTCGGGCGATTTGCTGCTCACCTATGGGCTCGGTCTGCTGCTCGCCGTGTCAGGCATCGTCAGGATCCTCCTGGGATTACGCCGTTGGCGGGCGGGCGGCTGGGTTATGCTGCTGGCTGGAACGTTCGGCGTGATGGCTGGGCTCATCGTCCTGTCCGAGTTCCCGAAGACCGGATTCTGGATCTTCGGGCTCCTGCTCGGGCTCGATCTCATCGTGCACGGTGCCGCATGGCTCGGTTTCGCCTCCCTGCCGCGGGCAAGGGGATCATGAACTCCGCTCCGTCCAAGCCGTAGGGGCAGGGCCGATCACCCGTTGGGCTCGAAGGGCGGAAGGATGCTCCTCCCCACGATGAACGAAAAGGCCGATGACGTTCAGCATGATCACCACGATGCCGGCAGTGACCAGGAGCCCGGCCGCGTTCCTGACGTCGCTGAATCCGAGCAGCCACGGGGTGAGCAGGGCGCAGAGGCCGAGCGCCAGGCTCGCAAGGCGAGACAGATCCCCTGCGCCGGCCGATCGCGTGAGGATCGCGGCTCCGAGCAGCACCCCGATCACGACAGAGGTCCTCGTCGCGACGGCATGATCCGAATAGCGGTACATCCACGGCGACGCGACCAGCAACGCGGCCATCGCACCGCCGATCATCTCGACGATGGTCCACCTGCCGGAAGCCCGATCAGCATCGGTCACCTTGCCGCCGCGGATCCTTGGATTGACGTTCATGCGCTTGCCTCCTCTTGTCGCTCCAGACCGGAAGCCCTTGGGCCGATGCCAACGTCCCGAAGCTGCGCCGCGGGGAGGTGCCGTTCCCGGCGAGCCTCATCCATAACGTGAACGATCACCCGCGACACTCGGGTGACACCCCGAGAAACGGCGGCGAAAGACCCGACTTCGATGACGGATGTGCATGCCCGATTGCGGATAGGGCTGCCCGGTCCGCCGCTGCATCGGTCTCCTGGGCGGGCAGCCGCAACCGGACCCGTGTCTCGCATCGCCGGTTCCCTGGGTCTGCCGATCGCGAACCTGGGATTATGCCCGATTGCGCGACGTACCCCTGCGGCTAGACTGCCGGATGCAGCCCGATCCCGCATACCCGATGACTCCCTTCCTCCAGGCTGCCAACTCAGCCGTCTCGCGACGGCTTCTCTTTGTCCCGAACGGGCGGATCCGTAATCGGACCGGAAGCGTGGCGTTCCATTCCGGTAGCAACCTGCGACAGGAGAAGGCCCCATGTGCCGCCTGATCATCGTGATCGCAACCGTCGTCCTGCGCGGCTCCGTCATGGCCGGAGAGGCGGCCGCCCAGCGCCGCCCCAGCCCACCGGGCATCAACGGCGCGTTCAGCCATATGGCCGCGCGGCCCTGGGCGGCGGCCTGAAGGTGTCGACGACATGGCAGGACATCGTCATGTCTCCGGTGTCGAGACGAGCAGGTCGAGGCCGAGGCGCTGCGACAGGAATTGCGCCACCAATTGGCCCTTGACGCTGTTGCCCGCCCCGTCGAGCGGCGGGGCGAAGGTGCCCAGGCCCCCCTTGCCGGGGGAGACCGTGACGATGCCGCCGCCGATGCCGCTCTTGCCCGGAAGGCCGATCTCGTAGAGCCAGTCGCCGGAGGTCTCATACATTCCGGCGGTCAGCATGACGGCGAGTGCATAGTGGCAGGTGTCGGGACTGACCACCTGCTCGCGCGTGACCGGGTTGAAGCCGCCATCGGCGAGGGTCGCGCCCATGACCGCGAGATCCTTGGCGCTTACGTTCAACGAACATTGTCGGGTGTAGAGATCGACGGCCTCGGCGGGATCGCAGTAGATGCGGCCGACGCTCTCAAGCATCCAGGCGATGCTGCGGTTGCGGAAGTTCGTCACTGAGGCGGAGGCATAGACCTCCTCGTTCAGCGGCAGAACGCGACCGGCGAAGCGGGACAATCCTTCGTGGATGAAGCGCCACTTCTCGTCCGTGTTGTTTCCTGGAACGAGGCTCGTGGTGGCGATGGCGCCTGCGTTCACCATCGGGTTGGTGCGCCCATCGGTATTGCGCTCGATGCCCGCAAGCGAGTTGAATGCGTGGCCCGTCGCGTTCACGCCGAGCCTCTCGCGGGCACCCGTCGCGCCGATCAGGTTGCAGATCAGGGCGAACGTGAAGGGCTTGGAGACGCTCATGATGGCGAACCCGTGGTCCGCGTCGCCGACCGGGAAGACACTGCCGTCGGTCCCCACGATGCAGATACCGAACAGGTAAGCCGGCACTTGGGCGAGGGCCGGGTAGACCTGCGAGACCTCCCCTTGGTCGACGGACCGGAAACGCTCGTGGGCGTCCATCACCAGCCGCTTGACCGCCCCCGCGGACGGCAGCCGTCCGGTCGAGATGTGGGAGGTTCCGGGTTCGACGATCGGGTTCAGCAGTTCCATACCTCACCTCCCTCTCTCAACCGTTGCTACATCGGCAGGAGCCAAGGCACCAGGATCACGCAAACGATCAGCACGAGGATGGAGAAGGGCACGCCAAGCCTTATGAAGTCCCCGAACGAATAGTTCCCCGGCCCGACGACGAGCGTGTTCACCGGCGACGAGACCGGCGTCATGAAAGCGGTCGATGCGGCCAAGGCGACGATCATGGCAAAGGGGTATGGCGAGGCGTTCAGCTCCTTGGCCACCGCAAGGGCGACCGGTGCCATCAGGACCGCGGTCGCGGTGTTGGAAATGAACATGCCCAGCAGTGCGGTGATGAGAAAGAGGGTCCCGAGGACGACACGCGGGCCCGCGCCGCTGATGACGCCCATCAGGAAGTCGGCAGCCAGATCCACTCCTCCGGTCCTCTGCAATGCGATCGAGAACGGCAGCATGCCGACGATGAGAACGATGGTCTTCCAGTCGATGGACCGATAGGCACTGGGAAGATCGATGCACCCCAGGAGCCCCATCAGCAGGCACCCGATCAACGCGGCATGCACGTTCGGGATGATCCCGCTGACCATTAGGCCGACGACGAGTAACAGGCAGGCGACGGCTTGAACGGCCTTTCCGGGGACCGGGAGGACTTCGTCGAGTTCCGCTGGGAGCCGGATAACCGCAAGGTCCCCGTCGTCCGACCGAAGCTGCTCGATTTCGCTCCAGGCCCCGACGAGCAGCAGCATGTCGCCGACCTCGAGCCTCTCATTGACGAGACTTCCGTCGTGCACGATGCGGCCCCGCCTGAGGCCGATGACCGAAAGCCCGAAACGGCTCCGGAAATGGGCTTCGATCACCGAGTGTCCGACGAGATCCGACGATGGCGGTACGATGACCTCCGCCAATCCGATTTCCTGCGAACGATCGCTGAAATAGGTCCCCTCCAGCGGCAACTCCTCGAGGCGGAAATCGTCGCGAATGGACTGGATGCCGCTGCCATCCGAGCGCAAGTCGATCAGCAGGACATCGCCGGCCCTGATTTCCATTTTCGCGGTCGGCCGCAGCAGCTCCCTCGAGAGGTTGCGGCTTCTCTCGACGGCGATGATGTTGGCCCCGGACGAGCCACGCAGGTCGAGTTCCTCTAAGGTCTTGCCGGCCAGCGGCGAGCGATCGGTCACGAGAAGACGGTATTCGCGGTTCGCCAGGCCGTACTCGTCGACCCACGTTGCGAATGTCGGGCGGTTGACGGTCCGCGCCCGCTTCTCAGCCGGCAGCCAGCGCCGCGCGAACGCCATGTAGACGATGCCCAGCACCAGGACGGGAGCGCCGAACGGCGTGAAGCTGAAGAACGAAAAGCCCGCGATGCCGTGACGCTCGAGTTCGCTGTTGACCACGAGGTTCGGCGCCGTCGCGACCAGGGTCGTCATCCCGCTGATCAGGGCCGCGAAGCTGATCGGCATCATCAATCGGCCGGGCGGGATGCCGGTGCCTTGCGCGATCCTGAGCGCCACCGGGATGAAGATCGCCGTCACGGCCGTGGAGCTCATGGTCGCTCCGAGCGCGCAGACGACCGTCATCAGGAGCGTCGTCAGGCGTAGTTCGTCAGTCCCGGCCTTCGTGGTCAGCCAGTCGCCGAGCCCCTGGGCCACGCCCGTCCGCACCAGTCCCTCTCCGATCACGAACAGGGCGGCAATCAGGACGATGTTGGGGTCGCTGAAGCCTGCGAGTGCCTCCTGCATCGTGAGGACGCCTGTCAGGGGAAGCGCCGTGAGCATGATCAGCGCCACGGCATCGAGGCGAGGCTTGTTGATGGCGAACATCACGATCGCGGCGGCAAGCAGGCCAAGGATGACGGCGAGTTCGGTCATTCCGGGATTTCCTCACTTCGGGGCTTGCTGCCGTGTCCCGCTCTCATCCGGAAGGACCACCATTCCCGAGCACGGCTCGATCCATGCCATCCGATCGACCACCGCCTTCACACCCGGTACGTTCTCGGCCACCACCCTGGCAGCCTGGCCCCCGCGGTCGTCGAGGATCGCCTCTCGATGATCCCGTCCCTGTCCGGCATGAAGTTGGGAATACATCCTGCGCGGCCCCTCCATGGTCAATCAAAAGCGCCAGATCAGCGGCACCAGGAAGACCGATACGGCGAAGAACCAGACGAGCAGGGGCAGTCCCAGCTTCCAGTAATCGCCGAACGCATATCCTCCCGGCCCCATGACCATCAGGTTGGTCGGCGTCGCGATAGGGGTCAGGAAAGCGCCGGCCGCGGCCACGGCGGTGCTCATCAGAACCGGGCGCGGCGAGATCCCCATGCTCGCCGCGGCCGCCACGCCGATGGGAATGACGATCAGCGCGGTTGCCGTATTGCTGATCAACTGGCCGAGAAGCGCCGTGAGAACGAACAGGCCGGCGAGCAGCGCATAGGGGCCGGCATCGCCGACGAGACCGACCAGGCCCTCGGCCATGAGCCGGGCCGCGCCCGTCTCCACCATGGCGGTCGACAGCGGCATCAGGGCGCCGACGAGGATCACCGTCGTCCACTCGATGGCGCGATAGGATTGCTCGACGGTGAGGATCCGCGACAGGACGATGGCCCCGGCGGCGAGGAGGCCGGCGACGGCGGGCGGCACGAGGCCGGTCGCGAGCAGGATGACCATGCCGATCAGCACGGCGATCGCCTGGTAGGCGCCCGGCCCGAGGGGCACCGCCTGGCGCCGCACCAGTTCGGGCGAGTTGACCACCAGCACGTCCGGGTCGCTGAGGTGAAGATCGAGGGCCTTCCAGGTTCCCTGGAGCAGCAGGGTGTCGCCGGGGCGCAGCGCGATCCCGCGGCCGGATTTCGGCTCGTCGGCGGCGATCTCCGCTCCGGCCCGTTGCACCGCAAGAACGACGAGGTCGCCGCTGTCGGTGACCATGCCGGGAAACATGGTCTGCCCGATGAGGCCCGAGCGGGGCGGGATCACCACCTCGGCGAGGCCGGAGGTGCGATTGAACAGGGTTTCCTCGCCTTGGTCCGAAGTCATGGTCTCGCGGAACGAGAGATGCATCCGCCTGGCGAGCGAGGCGGCCGCTTCGGCATTCCCGCGCACGAGGAGATGGTCGCCCTCCGCCACGGCCCGGCGGAGCGGAGCGGCGCTCTCGCCTTCCTGGGCGGCAACGAGGTGCAAGCCGGGAAAGGCCGAGAGATCGACGTCGGACGGGGAAAGGCCGACATAGGGCGAGTCCGCCCGCACGCGCATCAGGAAGAGGCCGTCGGCCAGGCCGTACTGCTCCACCAGCGTCCTGGCATGGCGGCTGAGATCGGCCGGCATCTTGGCCCCGTTGCGCTGCGGCAGGAGCCGTTCGCCGAAGAGGATGATGATGGCCATCGTGCCGGCGACCAGGGGAATGCCGACGAGGGCGAATTCGAAGAAGTTGAATTCCCCGACCCCGGCCTCGAGCGCCGCCTCCGAGACGAGGACGTTCACGGGCGTGCCGGTCAGCGCGAGCATCGACCCCGCATGGGCGGAGAAGACGAGCGGCATCAGGAGCTGCGAGGACTTGCGTCTGAGGCGGACCGCCATGACGACCACGACCGGCAGCAGGGCAGCCACCGCGCCGTTGACGCTGATCAGCGCCGTCAGAACCGACACGAGGCCCATCGTGAGAAGGAGGAGGCGCGTCCGGCTCTTCTCCCCCGCCCACCGGATCAGGAGCTGTCCGGCCCAGGCGGTGACGCCCGTCGTCTCGAGGCCCGTGCTCACGACGAAGAGGCAGGCAATGAAGATGACGGCAGGATCGCCGAAACCGCCCAAGGCCTGTCCCAGCGTGAGGACCTGCGTCGCCCACAGCGCCAGTGCGATTCCCATGGCGACGATGACGACCGGCAGCCTGTTCCAGATGAAGAGGACGACGGCAGCGGCGATGATGACGGCAATGGACGTTAGCGGACTCAATCGCTCATCTCCTCGTGCGGCCGTCCAGAGGGGCGCATCCGGGTCGAATGGCTTGGTGTGCGCACCCTAGTCCTCGATCGTGGCCAGCAGCAGCGCGAGGCGGCACCCCGTCGCGAACTCCGGCAGGTTCACGTACTCCTTGATGGTGTGGATCTCCGCCTGGCCGGCGCCGATGGTGACGGTAGGCACGCCGTGCTGGTCGAGCCAGTTGGCGTCGAGGCCGCCGTTCGAGAACACGTAATTGGGCTTGAGGCCGAGCATGGTCATGGCCCTGGTCGCGCGCCGCACCACGGGCGAGGTCTCGTCCAGATTGAAGGGCGGGTAGGATGGGGTATGGGTGAAGGTCACTGTGGCCATGCCGCCTTCGTCGTCCTTCACCGCCTCCCGCCCCGTCCCGAAAGCCTGGTCGAAGCCCTGCGCGATGGCTGTCGCGAACGCCGATGTCGGGCTTCGCGCCTCGCCCTTGATGTAGACGTAGTCGGTCACGACATTGGTGGCGTCGCCGGCCGCCTTGCCGTCCTTGCCGCCGAAGATCCCGACATTGCTCGTGCCGCGGTCACCGGCCTTCACCACCTTGCCGAACCACCCTTCGCGCTGCGCCTCGGCAAGGGCGACCGCACCGACCAGCGTCGCCGAGATGCCCTTTTCGGGCGCGACGCCCGCATGCGAGGCCTTGCCGATGATTTCGACTTCCCAGTTCTCCTGGCCGACGGCGCCGATGATCAGGTCGTTCGGGTCCTGGCCGTCGACGTTGATGCACATGACGGCGCCGCCGAGATCCGCCGGGTCGAGCTCGCGCGCTCCATGCAGGCCGCTTTCCTCGCGGACGGTGAAGAGCAGCGTGATGGGCGGATGCGGCAGGGCGTGCTTCAGCAATGTCTCCGCAAGAACGACAAGGATGGCGCAGCCCGCGCGGTTGTCGCCGCCGAGGGCCGTCGTGCCGTCCGACACGATGCGGTCACCCTCACGCCTCGGCTTGGCTCCGGCGCAGAGCGGCACCGTGTCGAGATGGGTCGAAAACAACAGCCGCGGCCCGGGCCGCGTGCCGGGCAGATCGACGATCAGGTTGCCCGTTTCGGTCGGGACCGGGATGCGCTTGTGCGCGTCATCGAAGCGGATCGCGGACGCCGGCACGCCCGCCGTCCGGAGCGCCGCGGAGACGGCCTCGGCGATCCTGGCTTCCTGCCCGGTCACGCCCTCGACCGAGAGGAACCGCATCAGGTGATCTTCCGCGGCGGCGACATCGAGGGGAATCGCGGAACTGCTCATCGTTTCGCTCCGGTGTTTGCGTGGTAAGTATCGATCTCGGATCACAATCCCCACGGAAGACCGAGCATCTTCCAGACGGCAAAGAGGGCGGTCCAGAGAATGAAGATCCACACGACGTAGGGAAGCATCAGCGACACGATGGTGCCGACGCCCGCGGATCGGTCGTATCTCTGTGCGAACCCGACGACGAGGGCGAAGTATGCGTTCAGCGGCGTGATCGCATTCATCGGCGAGTCGCCGACGCGGTAGGCGGCGAGCACCGCCTCCGGCTCGACCCCGAGCTTCATCAGCAAGGGCACGAAGACCGGGGCGAAGATCGCCCATTTGGCGATGGCGCCGGTCAGCAGCAGGTCGATGATCGCCACGACGACGATGAAGCCGAGCAGCAGCGGCAGCGCGCCGATATTGGCCGCTTGCAGGGCACCCGACAGGCTGAGCGCCATCACGGTGCCCATGTTGGTGAAGGTGAAATAGGCGACGAACTGGCTCAGCACGAAGAACAGGAAGATCGTGCCGCCGAGGCTCTTGACGGACTTCTCGATCGCTGCGATCACCTCGGGCAGCGTCTTGAGCGTGCCGGCACCGATGCCGTAGGCCCAGCCCGTGACGAGGAACATCAGCATGATCAGCGCGATCAGGCCGTTCATGAAGGGCGAGTCGCCGATGAGCTCCCGCGTGTCGGGATTGCGCAGCGGTGCAAACGAGGGAAGGGTCAGGAGGCAGAAGACCGCGATCAGCCCGAGCAGCCCGAGGCCGGCGAACCGCAGGCCGCGCGATTCCTGCTCCGACAGGACGGCGCCCTGCTCCGTCGTGGTTCCTTCCGCTGCCAGTCCGGGGTCGTAGGTTCCCAGGCGGGGCGCGATCATGCGGTCGGTGATGAAGGCGACGACGACGGTGAGGAACAGCACCGAGGCGAACGAGAACCAGATGTTCGAGGCGAGGCCGATGGAGCGGTTGGGATCGACGAGATGGGCCGCGTCGTTCGTGAACTCGACGAGCACGGCGTCGAGCGGCTTGATCAGCATGTTGACGGTGAAGGCACCGGCCACGGCCGCGAAGCCGAGCGCGAGTCCGGCGAGCGGATGCCGCCCCACGGCCAGATAGGCGATGCCCGCGAGCGGGATCAGGACCAGGTAGCCGGCATCGGCCGCGATGCTGGAGAGGATGCCGACGAAGGACAGGATATAGGTCAGTGCCCAGGCCGGCGAGACGATGACGAGCTTGCGGATCAGCGCGGTGACCAGGCCCGACTCTTCCGCCACCCCGGCGCCGATCATCGCGACGATCATGAGACCGACCGCCGTAAACCCCATGAAATTCGGGATCAGCGACTCGTACATGAAGCGGATGCCGTCCGCGGTCAGCAGGCTGCGGATCTCCGTGGTGGCCGTTTCGATCTGGTGCGTGTCCGGATTGATGCGCTCGAAGGAGACGGCCGCCCCGAACAGGCTGAGCACGGCCGAGAGCACCATGACGATGCCGATGAGGATCAGGAAAATGACCACGGGGTGGGGAACCATGTTCCCCACGCGTTCGACGCCGTCGAGAAACCGCTGCATTGCGGTCCTCGGCGCGGCATCCGTGCTGCTGGTTGTATCGTTCAGCATGTCGCTAACCCTCGGACTGATGGAGGATTGCCGTTGCAGTCACCCTGCTCGCGGTGCCCGCGATGCCGCCCCATGGCAGCCCGCCGGCAGCGCGCTCACAGGATGTTTCGCCTGCTGCCCCAGAGAGCGCGAACGCGGCGTCCGCGGCGGCCATGATGATCTTTCCCATCGGAACTCCCCCATGGAGACACCGATCAGAGGTCCACAGCGCACGGGCAGGGATACAGTTAACCCTCCGAGAGCTGCTTGGGTATCGGGTGAAACCCCGAGTTCGAGCCATGCAAACGTGGAGGTTCGTTGGCGGCATTCCCGGCATTTGGCAGAACCTGGATGCGGCCGGGGTTGAGTGGAGGTCCTGCGGGGCGATCGCTGTCGTGATCTTCCTCATCGGTCCATCCCTCCCGGATTACGGATTGCAGACCCGTGCCGGGCCTCCTGTGCATCGCCCTCGGCCGCCTGCTCATCGGCGTGGACGGTTCGGGCGTGGCTGTCCTGAACGATGGGATCGGCATGTGCCGGTCCGGCGTCCATGAGGATCCCGCACCAAACGCCGGCATCGTTCCCTCCCGCCGTCACGCCTATCGCAGCGAGGCCGTGAGCTCCCGCACGAAGCGGGCCTCCATGAAGTCATCGAAGGTCAGGGCCATGAACTGCCCGCGTGCTCCGGCTTTCGACAGCTCGTTCTTGGCGCCGAGCCTGAATTTGGCTCGGCTCATCGTCGCGCTCCCCTTGTTCCGCCACCGGTCCCAGATGCGCGCACGTGCCGCCGAGTACGGCACCATTCGGTCATGGCGTTGCGCCAACGGAAGGAGTCCAAGGCTCAGCCCATCGAACTCCTTTCGCGTGAGCCGGCCGTCCCTGTTGGTGTCCATCGCGGCGAAGACGTTCGCGACGTAACGGTTGACCTCGACGGCTTCGATGCGGCCGTTTCCGTTGCGGTCGATGAGTCCGAAGACCGCCCGCGTCGCCCGGTCGATCTCCCCGGCCGGCACGGCGGCCTGGGCGGGCGTCGGTGCAAGGCCGATCGCGGCAAGGGTCAGGCTGGAGGCGATCATCCCCTTCAACCGTGCCATCGTCGGTGCCTCCCATGGGCTGGTGGGTCGTCGCGCTTCGTCAGGAGATGCGGCATCACCGGAAGGCCGTCGCGAGATCCTGGACGAAGCGCGCCTGCTGGAACTCCGCGTAGCTCACGCCGAAGTGGCCGCGGGAGACCCGCAGGAGTTCGCCGCGCAGGTGCTGGCGAAAGGCGGCCCTGGTCACCTCTCGCGGCCGCGGATGGCGCCAGCGGTGCCAGATGCGTTCGCGGGCCTCGGCGTACAGCTTCAGCCGGTCGTGACGCTCCGCCAATCCGCCTAGGCCGAAATCGAGATGCTGGAATTCGGCATAGGTGAGCCTCAGGTTGCCGTCGGCATCCAACGCCGCGAAGGTCCGGTCGGCGAAGCGCCTCGTTTCGGCTCCCTCGATCACGCCGTCGCCATCCCTGTCCATCCCGTCGAACAGCGATCGCAGCGCCCGTTCGAAGTCCGCGGCCCGGTCCGGCTGCGACGGAGCCGCCCGGGCAGCGATGGCGATGACGGCAATGGCGGCGACCGTGACGGCCGCGACGGCTTTCCTCATCGTACCCTCCCTGGCCTTGCCCTCGGCCGGGACACAGCCGACGGCGCACCCAATGCCGTTGGGGGCCTACCGGAAGCCGACCCCGTCGCTCAAAACGTCGCGCCGACCGCGAGCGCGACCATCAGGACCGCGACACCGAGCAGGATCCAGCGCAAGCCGAACACCAGCGGTGGCAAGCCGTTCCGACGGAGACGCATGGCAGGCTCCTTCAGCGTTCAGGTCTCACGGTCCTCGCCCGCGCCGATGTGCGGGCGAGGACGCCTACCGACGGCCCCTGCGGCGGCGCCAATGGCCGGATACCCAGACCCAGCGTCCACGCCGGGCGCTCCAGACCCAGCGACCCGGCACCCAGACGAAGCCGGGCCGTGGCCGTGGCCGCCGCTCCCGCCGTCGCGGCGGGGGGCGGCCCCCTGGACGATTGGGTGGCGGCGGACGACGTTCGGGCCGCGGCTGGGCTTCCGCGTCGGTCAATGCGACCGAGCCGAGCGGGATGGCCACCGTCGCCGCGACCAGCCAGTTCAGGAGGCGCCGTCGTGTGATCATGTCGCTCTCCCTTGCCGAACGGCCCAGGTCATCACGTGCCGGGTTGCGCCGCCACGGCGCCCGCGGCTTCGACGCCCTCGCTGGGACTCGGGGCATGCGCCTTCGAGAGCGCGGCCTGGAGCTTGGCTTCCTGCTCGGGCGAGAGCGAGGAGCGGATCACGTGACCCTTGAACCCTTTGAGCTCGGCGAGAACCTTCTCGGGCTGCGACTTGCGGACGAGCAGGAACAGGGCCGAGGTGTCGGGCTTCAGCGTGTCGCCGATCGACCTGATGAAGTCGTCGTTGATGCCAAAGTCCATCATGCTTCCGGACAGGGCCCCCGAGCCGGCGCCGACCGCACCGCCGATGGCGAAGCCGGCGAGCGGGTTGAGGAACAGCAGGCCGATCAGGCTGCCCCAGAGGGCTCCGCGCAGGCCGCCCCCGGCAGCGCCGAGACTCACCAGGTTGACGCTCTGCTTGATCCGGACCACGCCGCCCGCGTCCCGGATCGCGACCACGGCGTCCTCGAGGTCGATGAGGTATTCCTTCTTCAGGCGGATCAGTTCCGTCAGGACCCGGTCCGCGTCTTGAGGGTTGTCGAACCCGACGACCACCAGTTCAGACATGGCATGTCCTCCTCGCGCGGCGATTCAGGCAGGCCGCGACCAGCCGCAAGCGTACCGCATCGGGGCGACGGGGGTTATCGGGGCAAACCCCGAACCGAAGCCGGGAATGGCCTGAGTCCGCATGCCAATAAACAGTCCTCTGGCAGGCGACTGTCGCGGCGTTTCGTGTGGGAGCGGCGTGCTCGGGGATGGAACTCGGCGATCCGGTCGCCGGCCGCTCCTCCCGAGAGACCCGTCGTCGGAGGGCCGGCGTCCCTGGCACGGCTCGGTATTCATTCCGCGCTTTCTCGGTATTTGACCTGAGCAACGGCACCCGCAGCGGCAGCGTTACGTTTCGGGAGCAACCGGAAACAGGGAGCCCGCCATGCGCCGTCGGATCGTCCTGCTCGCGTCAGCCCTCCTGCTCGTCCCCCTCATGGCCGGGGACGCGTTTGCCCAGCGACGGGCGGGTTCCCCAGGCATCCACGGCGGCGGCTTCAGGCCGGCGGCGGTTCGGCCCGGCAGGGTGTATCGGCCCATGGCCGTCCGCCCCGGGCGGCAGGTCCGCCAGGTCCGCGCGCGTCCCGGCCGCTGGGAGAGCGACCGTCGTTGGGTGGGGCCGGCATGGCGGAGGCAGCGGGTCTATTCCCGCCGATGGGATGGCCGGCGGTGGAGACCTGCACGCGTCTATTCCCGGCGGTGGGGACGACCCGCCTACTGGGGCAGGCCCGTTTATTGGGGTCGGCCCGTCTATTGGGTGCGCCGGTCTACTATCGGCGCTCCGACACATGGGGCTGGGGGCTGGCCGGGCTGGCGACGGGTGTCGCCATCGGTGCGGCGGCTGCCCAGCCGGCACCCGTCTTCGCGACCCCCATCCAATCCGCGATCGGTGGGTCATGCGCGACCCCTCTGCGGACATGCGCGTTGATCAACCCAGCGCCCATTGGCACGGGATGCTCCTGCCGCGTTCCAGGCGGCCGGGCGAGGGGCAGCGTCGTTGGGCCGTAGCGGGGCCGCGTGCCGGGGGCCGGTCAGCCAGTCTCGCGACCCACTCCAGCCGCCCGGAACGCGGCAAGCCAAGCGGTCCGCTCAGACAGTGGACGATTGAGCGACATGCTGTCCAGGCGTTTGCTCTTGAACTGGCCACGGCCCGGCGCCGCGTCCCAGGTTCGGGTGGGGTTCGCCCGACCCGAAATCAGGGTTATGCCCGATTGCGCCAAGCCCACCGATGCGTAGGCTTCGATGCGCAGCCCGTTCCCGCTCCCGATGATGCCTCCAGCGAGGCTGCCAACTGAGCCGTTTCGCGACGGCTTCTCTCTTTTGCCGATGGCAGGTTGCCGGAAATGCGGGGCACGGCGGCTGACGCGACTTGATGAGGAGGGAGCATGGCACGCAAGACACGTGAGCCGACGGGCGAGGAGCGGCGCGAGGAACTGGATCGGGATCTGGACGAGGAACTCGAGGGCACGTTCCCGGCCAGCGACCCGCCGAAGGTCACCCGGGTTCCGCAGAAGAGCCAGATCACCGGCGATGACAGGCATGGGCCTGGGCGCCGACTTTCCGAGGAGGCCCGCAGGAGGCTCCGCGATCACGAATGAGCGGCCGAGGATCAGAGGGCGCGTCAGCCCCATGAAGGACGGGCGGATCGGTCCAGGGAGCGCCGAAGGAGTGCCCAGGGCGACCGGCGGGGTCCGTCTTGACGCCTTCCGCCCCCTCTTGCCGGCCGAGGAAGAGGTCGTCTCCCGGCTCCTCAGTGGCAACCTCGATCGCCTCGGAGACGGCACGCTGCCGGCCCCGGATGATCCGGCACGGGCCCTCCGGGCTCCGTTCCTGCGCTTTCTCATCCTCGGCGGCGACGAGGGCCACCGGCCGCACGAAAAGGGCATCAGGGTCAGCGGCGCCTGGATCCAGGGCACTCTCGACCTCGAGGCGTGCCGGGTGTCCCGCGACATCTGGCTGAAGGACTGCCGCTTCGATGCCGTTCCGGTGTTCACGTCGTCCGTCATCGACCGTGCGTTCCTGGACGGTTCGTCCCTTCCCGGCCTCCAGGCCGAGCGGCTCGAAGCCCGGGGCGGGCTGTACCTGCGCGGAGCCCGCGTCGACGGCGAGATCCGCCTGACCGATGCACATCTCGGCGGCAATCTCGTGTGCGATGGCGCCGCCATCAAGGCGCTCGGGGGCTTTGCCCTCAACGCCGAAGGCATCGAGGTGCGGAACGTCTTTGCCCGCGGGGCGGATTTCCGGGGTGGCATCAATATGCGGGGCGCGCGGCTCGGAGCCGATTTCGATGGCACCGGGGCCTCCGTCTTCCATCCGGACGACGTCGCCATCGCCGCCGAGGCGATCGACGTCGGCGGCAGCATCCTGCTGCGCTCCGCCACCGTGGATGGCGAGGTGCGCTTGCTGGGTGCGAGGATCGCGGGGGACTTGAACTGCACCTCCACCGTGATCATCAACCCCGGCGATGATGCCCTGCAACTCAGCCGTGCCGTGATCGAGGGAGCGTTCTTCCTGCGCGAGAACGCCAGGGTCGACGGAGCGCTGGCCATGACGGGAGCGTCCGTCGGCACCATGCATGACGAGGCGCCATGCTGGCCCCAGAAGGGCGACCTCCGGTTGAACCGGTGCCGCTACGGGGCCTTCATCGGTGCCCCGGTGGATGCCGCAAGTCGCCTCGACTGGCTGTCGCGGCAGGTGCCGGAACGCTGGGGCGAGGACTTCTGGCCCCAGCCCTATGAGCAGCTCGCGGCGGTCCTGCGCGAGATGGGGCATCACGAGGATGCCAATGTGGCCCTCATCGAGAAGGAGCGGCAACAGCGCCGTGCGCGCCGCAAGCGCGCGCGCAATCCCCTCTGGCGCGCGGCCCTCGCCGCCAAGGACGGCATCCTTGCGGTCACGGTCGCCTATGGGCGCCAACCGCTGCTCGCCCTGGCCTGGCTCGCGGCCTTCTGGGGGCTCGGCGTCGCCGTGTTCGGCTATGCGGAGGGGCTGGGTGCCTTCAAGCCGAACAGCCCGATCGTCCTGCGCTCGCGCGAGTGGACGCTGTGCGGGTTGAATCGATCCGAGCAGCGCCTCCTCGCCGCGAGCCAGGAGGTCGCAAGCGGACTCGCCGACGACGGCGAGACCCAGCTTGCCTGCTTCCGACGGCAATGGGAGGCGTCGAGCTATCCCCGCTTCAACGCATGGATCTACTCGCTGGACGTGCTGCTGCCCGTGCTCGAGATGGACCAGAAGACATACTGGCGGCCCGATCCCGTGAAGCCCTCAGGGGAGGCGGCCCTGCATTACTTCTACTTCCAGTCTCTCGTGGGATGGGTGTTGAGCCTCCTGGCGATTGCGGGGTTCTCAGGGATTGTCAAATCACGATGACACGCCGGGTTCCGCTGGAGTCAGTGAAGGCCGTGGCCCGGACCTGGCTGCCGCATCAGCTCCCGTTCGGTGGCCAGCGCCATCCGCAGGCCGGCCCAGCGTTCCCTGGCCGCGGCCAGCCGCGCCGCGGCCGCCTCGTACCGCGCCATCGCGGCCTCCTCCTCGCGGAAGAGATCCTCGATCGGACGGAACGATCCCGCGCGGAAGGCTTCGTCGAGCACCCGGTCGAGCCTCTCCCGCACGGTCGTGAGATCCTCCCGCGCTTGCGTGCAGCGGGATCGGGCCCTGTCGAGATCCGCCGCCGCCTCGGCGAGCAGGCCTGGGGTGACGAGGGTCGCGAAGCTCCCGTGGAAGTCGGGCCATCGCATGGCGATTCCTCCCCTTCGAACGGTCCGTGTCCGCCATTCTCCCGCAACGGAACCGCTTGGACTATCGGGTCATGCCCCGAAAGGGCGTCCGGAAATCCCTGGCGCGCAGCAAAAAAAGAGGCCCACGATGCAGGTCTCCTCCTGTCGTCCGGGCGGGGCAGCCATGCCCCGCTGTCCGGCCGTCGTCGAAGCCAGGCTTCATCCGCCGCAGTCGCTTGCCACCGATGCTGCAAGGAGTATGTTTCTAGCCCAAATCAAGTCCTGCGTCCGACCTCGGCTCCCGACGGGCCACTTTGATCGACGGTTTCGTCGACGTCGCTCCAATACCCAAGTGGTTTGCGTCAACCCAGGGAGGAGCCCATGGACCTGCACAACAGTCAGAACATCCATCGCTGCGTTGCCGAGGGGATCGGGACCTTCTGGCTCACCTTCGCCGGCTGCGGCAGTGCCGTCATCGCGGCTGCCTTTCCCGACGTCGGCATCGGCCTGCTCGGCGTCTCGCTCGCCTTCGGCCTGAGCGTGCTCACCATGGCCTATGCCATCGGCCACATCTCCGGCTGCCACCTCAATCCGGCGGTCACCGTCGGCCTGGCGGCGGGCGGCCGCTTCCCGAGGCAAGACATCCTGCCCTACGTGGTCTCGCAGGTGATCGGCGCCGTGATCGCCGCAGCCGCCCTCTACGCCATCGCCGTCGGCGCCCCCACGTTCGATCTCGCGAAGGGCTTCGCGGCCAACGGCTACGGCGCGCATTCACCCGGCCAGTACAGCATGATCTCGGGCTTCATCGCCGAGGTTGTGCTGACCATGATGTTCCTGTTCATCATCATGGGCGCTACTCACGGCAAGGCACCCGTTGGGTTCGCGCCGATCGCCATCGGCCTGGCCCTCACGCTGATCCACCTCGTCGGCATTCCGATCACCAACACCTCCGTGAACCCGGCCCGCAGCACGGGTCCGGCCCTGTTCGTCGGCGGCTGGGCGCTGGCGCAGCTCTGGCTGTTCTGGGTCGCGCCGCTGATCGGCGGGGCACTCGGCGGCATCCTCTACCGCTGGCTCAGCGAAGAGCCTTCCGCGCAGGTCACGGGCGTGGCCCCTGCTGCCCCGGCAGAATGAACCAGGCCATTGATGTCGCGAAGGCGGGTTCGCCGTCGTCGGGCAGGCTCACGCGGGTGATCCGGGCGTCCAGCTCGTTCCCGGTGTACGGTGACCTCCTGCGGACGTAGACGAGCGGTTCCCCGTCCTCGCTGACGCCCCTGCCGATGACCCGGGATTCCATGTCCTGCCAGGCGGCGCGAATCCTTCCGCGCACGAACGCGGGGTCGAGCATCTGGGAGGCGACCTCGGGGTCGGGACGCAGCGAGGTCTTGTGGAGCGCGAGGACGTCGATGCGGCGCTCCACGGACGCGATGACGTCGCGGACCGTCCAGTCCTCCTCGTGCTCGAGCAGGTCGTGCACGACGTCGTCGATCTCGGCCAGGAGGGAGGCCGGGGAGAGCGGCTGGCCGGGCCGCGGCCACGGAATGTCGTCGTTCATCGGCATGCCTCCTCGCGGGATGGGCGGCTGCGGGAGCCGCTCAAGGGAGGGTCGGGGGCCTGTGCGCAATCGACAACCGCGGCAAATCCGACAGGTCGGCCATGACGCTGACGAGGTGACGCAAATGTCGGCGGGCCCGCTGATCCGGGCGGCCCTCGGTGGGAAACGCCGTTGCGTCAGTCGATGTCCTCTCCGCGGACATACGGGGAAAGGTGCCGGTAGTTCTCCCGGATGTGCTTGTTGAGCCGGCGGAGAATCTCGTCTTCCGTCTCGAACGACCCTATCGTCCCAAGGCCAGGCCTGTATTCAGGCGTGGCAAGAAGCTCCACGTCATCCGCAATGGGTTCTCTGTAGAACGCTTCGTACTCATACCGGATCTGCTCGGCGGCTCGGAGGTTCTCACGAGCGGCATCTACCTGCCCGTGGATCTCGTCTTCGGTCCCGACCGCCCTTGCGAGAAGGGTCTCGCCGTCGGTGCGGTAGCGCAAATACAGCGCCCTGGCTCCTTCCTGATCGGAAACATCGGCACCGGACAAGTCCGGGATGTCAACGTGGTCGTCCAATTTGAGCTGCCTCGGAAAAGGCCGAGGCTCGCACACGAGTCCTTGTCAATCCGTTATCGGCCTCACTCCACGGCGCGGCTGGGGCCTGTATTGGCGTCGGCCTGCCGGTCGGCCTCCAGGGCAAGGGCGCGCAGGAACTGCGCCACCGCCACGAAAGTCCCGTGACCTCCGGGCAGCGAAGGTGCTCCCGCTCTCAGCGTGGCGAGGAGGGGGGCGACGAACTCGGACCGGCCCTTCGACAGGAAGGCCATCCAGATGTGGAAGGCTCCGCTTCGTCCCAGACGGTGGACGTGGCGAGCCGGGACAAGGTCGGGCCAGTCTTCGGGCGCTTTCCCGGCACCGGCCCCATGGTGTCCCAAGCAGGCAGACAGGGTTCCAACGGCCTCCTCAAGCTCCGCATCGAATGCGGGGCCGGTCGACTTCAGGGATTGCGCCGTGGCCCAGAGCCGGAGTTCGGAGCGAAGGAACCACACGTGGTCGGACAACGGTGTCGGCGGGCCCAGTGCCTCACCATCCCCGAATGCCGTGTGGAAATGCCTCTTCGTTATGGAATCCGCTTCCGCCATCTGCGTGCCTCGCTCGCCCGGAGACCAATGGTTGCCCGATCGGCGGAAGCGGAAAACGGCAATTCGATCCGAGATCCTGTTAAAGCGCGGAACCAGACGGGCGCCGTCGCCTGGATGGCGCCCGTAGCGTCAACGAATGTTGACGACGAACGCCCCGCTGCGGGCGGCCAGCCTGCCGTTCTTCACGATGAAGCACTCGATGGAATGAGAGCCCCCATACTTGGTCGACTCCTTCTTGGTGAGACCTCCCTTCTCGAAGTATTCGAAGCTGCCTCGCAATCCGTTGGCACGCTCGGCGTCCGTCCCGGTGTTCACGATCTGCCAGTAAACCCTGTAGGGTGCCGGCACTGTCGTGTGAGCGACGAACCGGAGGTCGCCACCTTTCTCGAGTATCCGCCCTTCGCTCTGAAGACGCTCCGGCCGGAAGCCGTCACGGGTGAATGTGGCCTCTTCGATGCGGGCCTGGCCGACAGGTGCGTTCGGCCAATGGGGAGCGCGCCGATGGTTCGCGCGCATGACGAGATCCCGGCCGAAATCGCGGATCCTGACCGGCAGGTTGCCGGCGACCGTGATCGGGTGCTTCTGGAGAATGCGGTCGACCGGAATCGTTCCCATCGCACGGGACATCACCCGGGCAATCTCCTTGCGGTCACGGGAGCGGGAAACCGACTGGAAGTCGGTGCGTGCCCGTTCCAGCCACTCATCGAAGGCGATCCGGAGCTCCGGCTTCTCCTGCCACTTGTCGGCGAAGTTCTCCTCGGGATCCGTGGGGTTCGGAATGCGGTGGACGCCGTCCCTGCCGACGAGGACGTAGTCTCGCATGTCCGTGAGCACCCGGGTGAGGGCGTCCGCCGTCGTCTCCTCGCCCCTGTAGGCGTGCGCCGAAAGGGTGGTGATGATGATCGAGATCGGCGCCTCGTCGGGACTGCCCGAGAACATGATGTCCCGGTGGCGCTTGAGGAGCTTGATGGCTGACTGGAGAGGAGTCCTGACCTTGTAATCGGGGATCTTCTCCACTTCGGCGCGGGTTCCGGCCATCGCCGACTTCCGCCGCGCAAGAACCGCGCTCATGCGGGACTTGAACCACTCGCAGTAACCTTTCGGGTTGCTCCTCGGCCAATCGCTCGAGATCCGACGGAAGTTGGCGTGCTCCCGGTCGGTGATGGCGATGGCCGCTCCGGTCAGCTCCGGCGGAACGCCGATCATCCTGAGCAGCCTTCGGCCGTTGTCCCCTTGAGGCACGGCCGGGGTGACGTCGAGGTGGAACTGGCTCCCGTCCGCGTAATGGAGCGTCCAGCACCTCCGGCGCTCGCTCGCGGGCTTGTTCATACCCTTATCTTCGACGTAGGCGGCAAGCTCGCTGCCCAGCATGTCCTTGAGCTGCGACTGGCTGTAATGCTCCTTCGTCATGCGGCGCATCTCGCAGATCGCGTCGACGTCGTACTCGTCTTTCTCGCTGAGAGGCTTGATGGCCGTGCCGAGCCGGAAGGATCCCTGCACGTAGACCTGCGGGCCAAAGCGCTGGAGCTTGGAATCCGGGCGGTTGAGCCAGTCCCCTACGGAATGGTAGCTGCGCTCCGCCGCCTCGTAGCGGCTCGGCGGGATCTCGAGTTCGGCCTCGAGGGCATCCAGGAAGTCCTCGAACTCGCGCGAGGCACCGGGCGTGAAATGGAATGTCATGCCGCGCTCCGCTGCTCGTGGGTGAGTTCGTGCGCTGGGATGAAGCCGCCGAGCGCCTTGTTCTGGTCGTAGATGCGGATCGGGGGATGAGCTTTCGGTTGCCACGCCCGGCCGACTTCCACGGCGGCGGAGACGGGCATGGCCGGGAAGAGGTGCACGGTTACGTCCTCGCCATGCGCCGCCTTGATGGCATCGAGGGTTCCCCGGAAGGCCTTCGCGAACTCGGCCAGGTCATCGCGGCGCCGCATGATGTCGTTGTGGGCACCCGAGGCCGAGATCGACCAGATTGGGGCATCGGTACCGAGGATTTGGGCGATCCTGTCGTCGGCGATCCCTGCGCTCATCTCGAGCTTGAGGGCCACCGTCCTGCCTGCCGTTTCGGCCGGCGAGACGGTGAGGGACATCGGAGGCTCCGAGTCCTGCCACCGCCAGCCCTTCGGGTTCCGGAGAAGCTGTCGGACGTCCGCGGTGGGGACATCCGAGAGCAGGCGCCCGAGTTCCATGAGCAACGGCATGGGGGCCACGCCGAACACGGCAAGGCGCTTGATCTCCTGTCGTTCCAGGCGCCCTCGCACCTTCTGGGAGAACGTCTCTCGCAGATTGCGGAGGTGCGTCCTCCAGTAGTCGGGGTCGTGGTCAGGCAGGTTCAGGCCCACCACGTCGAGGTCGATCCAGCCGCCATCCGCCGGGTAAAGGTCAGGGAGCATGGCGGACCTCACGTGCTCGGCGGCGACGTGGGCTTCATTCGCGGCGATGCCTGCCGTGTAGCGGATCACGTGGCATGCGCGATCCTCATCGATGTCCGTCACGATCTCGATGCGCCGCTCATGACGGGCCTTCATCTCGTGCAGGCGTTCCACCGGGTAGCCCTGCCGCGTCTCGGGTCCATCGATGAGGCGGTGGTGGGGATCGCACATCAGCATCAGGTTGGCGGGGTCATGGGCGAGCTTCGGGGAAAGGACCGCATCACCGCGAGGGCCGTCCGCGCTGTCGGCGACGATGTGGGCGACGTAGGCCTTGTTCAGGTGCGTCTTCCCGGAGATGAGGTCGCCGATGAGGCGCTCGTTGCACCCGGTGAACTGGCACCGCCCGGCGGCCTGGCCCCAGACGATCGCCTTGATGTGGGCCGGGACTGCCTTGCGGGAGGTCTTGGGCGACGTGGTGGAGTCCTTTGCAGACGTGCGTGGGGCCTTCTGGCCACGGGTAGCCATTCACGAATCCTTTTATCGTGTTGGTTGATCCCCTTTTGTTCCGAGCGGGAGGTTTCGGGCAGCACACGACCGCCCGATCCATGAGGCTCAAGGAATTCGGGGAGGATGCCCGCTGCATAGGGCGGCGGGCCATCGAACTGGTCAGGTCCAGCGGTCGGGCAGGCTTCCGCCCATCAAGGGTTCAGTTCCTGTGCAACCCTAAGTTCCGCACCCGGTTCTGTCCGTCACGACGCTCTTATGCGATGCGTCGTGACGGACATTAACAGGTGATGTCGCCCCTTTTGGGGGCGGCATCAGAAAAGTTACGTGCTTACGAGCACCCCGTCGTGCTGCCGCAGGTATCGCACTTCAGGCACGTCCCATTCCGCACCAGCGTGAAGTTCGCGCATTCGGGGCAGGCTTCGCCGACATAGCCCTTCATCTTGGCCTCAGCGCGCTTGTCGGCAATCGACGGGGCCGGGGCTGCGAAGGCGAGATTGGACATTTCGGCTTCGCCGACCTTCTCCTCCACCGGCGCGCCGGCCGGAGCGAGTTCACCCTTGAGGGCGTTCGCGCCGACGGTCAGACCGGGTGTGCGCTGGATACTGCCTCCGGTGCTGCCGGCGCCGCCGCCGGGGATCAGCATGAGGCGGTCGACGGTGCCGCGGGTGAAGCCGCGGGAGACGACGGCGGTGGCAGGCGCAGGCTCCGGCGCCTTCGACTGGGCTTCGCCCGAGCCGATGGTGGTGGGGCCTGCTTCCGACGGATCGACGTGGGCGAGGTCGTTGCGGGAGAGATACGAGACCGCGAGCTCGCGGAACACGTAGTCGAGGATCGAGGTCGCGGACTTGATGCGCTCGTTGCCCTGGACGAAGCCGGCCGGCTCGAAGCGCGTGAAGGTGAAGGCCTCCACGTATTCCTCCAGCGGCACGCCGTATTGCAGGCCGAGCGAGATCGCGATGGCGAAGTTGTTCATCATCGCCCGGAAGGCGGCGCCTTCCTTGTGCATGTCGATGAAGATCTCGCCGAGGCGTCCATCGTCGTATTCGCCGGTGCGCAGATACACCTTGTGTCCGCCGACGACGGCCTTCTGGGTGTAGCCCTTGCGGCGGTCGGGCATCTTCTCGCGGTCGCGCAGGGCCACGACGCGCTCGACGATCTTCTCGACGATCTTCTCCGACACATGCGCGGCTTTCGCGGCGGCGGGGAGGGCGGCGACGTGCTCTGCGGCGTCCTCCGCATCCTCGTCCTCATCGGCGATGAGGGCGGAGTTGAGCGGCTGCGAGAGCTTGGAGCCGTCGCGGTAGAGGGCGTTTGCTTTGAGCGCCAGCTTCCAGGACAGCATGTAGGCGTTCTTGCAATCCTCGACGGTGGCGTCGTTCGGCATGTTGATGGTCTTGGAGATCGCGCCCGAGATGAAGGGCTGCGACGCCGCCATCATGCGGATGTGGCTCTCGACCGAGAGATAGCGCTTGCCGATCTTGCCGCACGGATTGGCGCAATCGAACACCGCGTAATGCTCCACCTTCAGGAACGGCGCGCCTTCCAGCGTCATCGCTCCGCAGATGTGGATGTTCGCGGCTTCAACGTCGGCCTTCGAGAAGCCGAGGAAGGCGAGCAGGTCGAAGGACGGATCGTTGAGCTTCTCCGCCGGGACTTTGAGCGTGCCGGTGAGGAAGTCTTCACCGAGGGTCCAGCGGTTGAAGACGAACTTGATGTCGAAGGCCGATTTCAGGCCCTTCTCCACTGCGTCGATCTTCTCATCCGTGAAGCCCTTCGCGCGAAGCGAGCCGGGGTTGATGGCAGGCGCCTGCTTCATGGAGCCGTGGCCGACCGCATAGGCCTCGATCTCGGCGATCTCGTGCTCGCGATACTTTAAGGCGCGCAGCGCGTCGGGCACGGCCCGATTGATGATCTTGAAGTAGCCGCCGCCGGCGAGCTTCTTGAACTTCACTAGCGCGAAGTCGGGCTCGATGCCGGTGGTGTCGCAATCCATCACGAGGCCGATCGTGCCGGTGGGCGCGATCACGGTGGCCTGCGCGTTGCGGTAGCCGTTCTTCTCGCCGAGTTCGAGCGCGCGGTCCCAGACCGCCTTGGCATGGGTGACGAGGTCCGCATCCGGGCAGGAGGCGTGATCGAGCGGGACCGGGTTGACGGCAAGGCCCTCGTAGCCGGCGGCCTCGCCATGCGCCGCGCGGCGATGGTTGCGGATCACGCGCAGCATGTGCTTCGCGTTGGCCTTGTAGTTCGGGAACGGTCCGAGCTCGCCCGCCATCTCGGCGGAGGTGGCATAGGACACGCCGGTCATGATCGCGGTGAGCGCGCCGCCGAGCGCGCGGCCCGCGTCGGAGTCGTAAGGAAGGCCCATGGTCATGAGCAGACCGCCGATATTGGCGAAGCCGAGGCCGAGCGTGCGGTACTCGTAGGAGAGCTGCGCGATCTCCTTCGACGGGAACTGCGCCATCATCACCGAGATTTCGAGCACCACCGTCCATAGGCGGCAGGCATGCTCGAACGAGTCGGCGTCGAACTTGTGGTTCTGGCGGTCGAAGAACTGCAGCAGGTTGGCGGAGGCAAGATTGCACGCCGTGTCGTCCAGGAACATGTATTCCGAGCAGGGATTCGACGCCCGGATGCGGCCACCGGCAGGGCTGGTGTGCCAGTCGTTCATGGTGGTGTTGAAGTGCAGGCCGGGATCGGCGGAAGCCCAGGCGGCGTGGCCGATCTGCTCCCATAGGTCGCGCGCCTTCAGGGTCTTCAGGACCTTGCCGTCCTTGCGCGCCTTGAGGTGCCAGTCGGCATCGGTCTCGACGGCGCGGAGGAAGTCGTCCGTCAGAGAGACGGAGTTGTTGGAGTTCTGGCCGGAGACCGTGAGGTAGGCATCCGAATCCCAATCGGTGTCGTAGATCGGGAAGTCGATGTCGGTGTAGCCCTGCTTGGCGAACTGGATGACGCGCTTGATATAGTTGTCCGGGATCATGACCCGGCGCGCCAGCTTGATCTCCTTCTTCAGGGCCGGGTTCTTCTCCGGATCGAAGCAGGCATCGCCTTCGGCCTCGCAGTTCACGCAGGCCTTCATGATGGCCTTGAGGTGCTTGTTGCCGAGCTTCGAGCCGGTCACGAGCGCCGCAACCTTCTGCTCCTCCTTCACCTTCCAGTCGATGTAGCTCTCGATATCCGGGTGATCGACATCGACCACGACCATCTTCGCCGCGCGTCGCGTGGTGCCGCCGGACTTGATCGCGCCGGCCGCGCGGTCACCGATCTTGAGGAAGGACATCAGGCCGGAGGAGCGGCCGCCGCCGGAGAGTTTTTCGCCCTCGCCGCGCAGCTTGGAGAAGTTGGAGCCGGTGCCGGAGCCGTACTTGAACAGGCGCGCCTCGCGGACCCACAGGTCCATGATGCCGCCCTCGTTCACCAGGTCGTCCTCGACGCCCTGGATGAAGCAGGCATGCGGCTGCGGATGCTCGTAGGCCGACTTCGACTTCGTCAGCTTGCCGGTCTTGTAGTCCACATAGAAGTGACCCTGGCCGGGGCCGTCGATGCCGTAGGCCCAGTGCAGGCCGGTGTTGAACCATTGCGGCGAGTTCGGCGCCACCATCTGGTTGGCGAGCATGTAGCGCAGCTCGTCATAGAAGGCCTGGGCGTCCTCCTCGGAGGAGAAATAGCCGCCCTTCCAGCCCCAATAGGTCCAGCAGCCGGCGAGGCGGTCGAAGACCTGCTTGGAGGAAATCTCGGAGCCGAAGCGCTGATCCTCGGGGAGGGAGCCAAGCGCCGCCTCGTCGGGAACGGAGCGCCACAGCCAGGAGGGAACGTCGTTCTCCTCGACCTTCTTGAGGTGGGCAGGCACCCCGGCCTTGCGGAAATATTTCTGGGCCAGCACGTCGGAGGCCACCTGGCTCCAGGTCTCCGGCACCTCGATGTTCTCAAGCTTGAAGACGACCGAGCCATCCGGATTGCGGATCTCGCTCGTGGCGAGCCGGAAGGCGAGGGAGGAATAAGGCGATTGGCCAGTTTTCGTATAACGCCGCTCGATCCGCATAGTCAGATTCCCAAGTATTGGGGACAAGCGTCCCCATGGCCGCGATTTGCCCCGCAGCTCATCAGCCCAAATTATTGTTCGACGCCCCAACGACCCGTTCTTTCGGATCGCCACACGTAACCGCCCGAGTTACAGCCTCCTCCAGACGCCACAAGTCGCGCGGCAATCATGTTGCCACGGAGCTCTGACGCTTACTCTGGGGAGTGTTCAACCGGCCTTTTTGGGTCGGTCGCCGGTCTCTGATCGGTACCCCGGCAAGCTAGTCGTGTTGCGAGCCTTACGTCAAGAACTTGTGTCGTGGCTCACGGTTCCAACTATATATAGTGGAAGATTGTTAAGAATGTGGAAAAGTAGCTAAGCCTCAGAGACTCCTTTGAGAATCCTTTCAGAGGTTTCTCTGCGGCCACGCTTCGCCGGCTCAAGGTCGCCTCGAAATGGCGATAGATGTTGTGCCGGCGCATCAATCGGTGGCGTCCGTGACCTGGCCTCTGAAAGGTCCGTCCCGAGCCCCAAAACGGCCTGAATGCGGGAGTTTTGCCTTGCGGCGATTGCGAGGTACCGAATCCGAGAATCAGTTGCGGGTTTTCGCGACTCAGAAGGCTGGACTTCGCCTCCTGCTCCGGCCATATTCCGCGCAACTTCAGGAACCCCTTCGGCGGTAGTGATGAAAGAGTTTTTGGCCCAGTTTTTTACCTGGTGGAATGGACAGACCCTCGGCACGCGATTCTTCACTTGGCGCAAGGGGCAGTTCGTGGGTGAGGACGAGTTCGGCAACAAATACTACCGCTATACGCAGCCCATTCCGATCGATTCGAATGTGGGCGCCGAGCGCCGCTGGGTTATCTATAACGGCTACGCCGATGCCTCGAAGGTCCCACCCGGCTGGCGGGCCTGGCTGTGCCATAACGGCGATGTCGCTCCGAGCGAGGAGACCTACAGGGCGTATGCCTGGGAAAAGCCCTTTGTGCCCAACATGACCGGCACCGCCCAGGCCTATCGTCCGCAGGGCTCCAGCCTCTCGACCGGAAAGCGCCCGCCCGCTACCGGCGATTACGTGCCTTGGACGCCGGGGGAGTAAGGCCTCTAAAGGCCTTTCTTCTGCGAGCCCATGCTGAAACGTACCCAGCCCCGCACCTGCATCGAATGCGGCCTCGCTTATGGCCATCCCGATTTCGGCTACCATTACGGCCGAATCGAGAACGGTCCCGCCTATTGGTCGGATCGTGGGATCCTGTGCTCCCATGCCTGCTCCGTGGCCCATTTCGAGCGACGCGAGAGGGAGGGCGATCCGATGAAGGAACCAGCCCCGAATCCCTTAGAGCAGGATTGGTCCTGAACAGGCTTAGCCCTTCAGGTGGAAATAGGACTGCCGTTGCATGACGGCGTCGGCAAACGGGCCGAAGGCCTGGATGACATGGCCCTGCGGCACCTCGATCCCGCGTGCGACGCCTGATCCCTTTAGAACGCCGCCACGCGCATCCGGCTCGGGATCGCGATAGGTTTCGCCATCGGCCAAGGTGCAGTTCTGACAGCGGATGGGACCGAGGATCTGAGCGCCACGGCCGATTCGGTTCGACAGGGTGAGCGAGCCTCCCCCGAGGAGACGGACGCCATCGCCGATGTCGATGGTCTCGCCGGCACTGGCCTTGAAGGTGAAGCCGCCTTCCTCGCCAACTTCTGCTTCGGCTCCGATCGCGACCGATCCACCTGCCGCGACGATGCGGGTTCCGGGAAAGAGATGCGTTCCCCGACCGATGGCGATGCTCCCGCCTGCCGAGATCTGGAGAATCACATTGGGCCAGAGGACGACGTCCTCCGCGAGCCGCACATCGCCTGAGACCAGCACCGAGCCTGGATCCGGCACCAGAATTCCACGTCGGGCGAGGGCAATCGTTTCATCGCGTGAGAGGAACCCGAGATGGTTGCGAGCGTCGTCCATGTCGCTGCTTGCTTTCTCTGCCGGAGCATCATGAAGCCAAGCTTAGCAACTTGACCTCAAAGTATCATCTTTCCGGCTTGCCCTTTTTCCATCATGGTTCGCGTGTTATCGCGTTGCCGGGACAAGGGGTTGCGGCCAGACAGGCCGGACAAGAACCGCCAATCGAACTTGGCTTAGGTAAGATGATGAAACTCGGATGGACGCGGGCGGCTTTCGTGCTCGCATCGGTAATCGGCAGCCTTGGTACGGCTCAGGCGGACCGGATCAAGAATCCGACTGCCGTCTTCTCGGGCCTCGACAAGATCACCGGGCGCATCGTGTCGTTCGAGGTCGGAATTGACGAGACCGTCCAGTTCGGCGCGTTGCAGATGACGCCGCGGGTCTGCTTCACCAAGCCGCCGACGGAAACGCCGAACACCACCTCCTTTATCGAGGTGGACGAGCCCGGCACCGACGGAAAGACCAAGCGTGTCTTCTCCGGCTGGCTGTTTGCCGCGAGCCCCGGCCTGCACGGCCTGGAGCACCCGGTTTACGATATCTGGCTCGTCGACTGCAAAGGCGGCACGGAGATCATCACTGAGCCGAAGGAGCTGCCCGAGGAATTGCCGCCGATTCAGGATACGGCACGGGCTCCGAGCGAGACAGGACGGCCGGGCGATATCATGGCGCCGACCGATACCACGGCACCGCGCCCGCCTGCCGTCGAGACAGAGCCACTGCGTCAGCCCGCGCCTCAGCAGCGGCAGCCGGTTCGGCGCCCGGCTCCCGCGCCGCTCATCAATACGGATCGCTGAATTCAAGCCGTGATGGCGGTGAGGGCGTCCTCGCCGCTGACAATCTTGCCTCGGGGCCAGGAATCCCAATTGGCACCATGCTCCATGGCATTGCGCAGCATCTGCTTGTAGGTGCGCCTGGGCACTTCGACCGCGCCGAACTGCGCCAGGTGCGAGGTTACGAACTGGGTGTCGAGGAGCGAGAACCCGCCCCGGCGCAGGCGCGCCACCAGATGCACGAGGGCGACCTTGGAGGCGTCCCGTTCCGTATGGAACATGCTCTCGCCGAAGAAGGCGCCGTTGAGGCGCACGCCATAGAGGCCGCCGACAAGGCGGTCGTCCCGATAGACTTCTACCGTATGGCAATAGCCGGCATCAAAGAGCTCGCCATAGAGCTCGCGGATGCGCCGGCTGATCCAGGTCTTTTCACGATCGACGCCAGGCGCGGCGCAGCCGGCCACGACCCCGTCGAAATCCCGGTCGACCCAGACCTGGAACTGATCCGAGCGGACGGTGCGCGCCAGCCGCTTGGAGATGTGAAAATCGTCGAGAGGTATGATCCCTCGCTCGCGCGGCTCGACCCAGAACAGCGAAGGATCGTCCGCATCCTCCGCCATAGGAAAGATGCCAGCCGCATAGGCTTTCAGAAGAATGTCAGGAGTGATGTCGATTGCGTGGTCAGACGCATGGCTCATGCTTGATTTTGTACCAAGGAACGAAGAAGCCGTCCAACGACAGTCCACTTTCTGATGCGACAAAGCGACCGGACGAGTTCAGGTCCCGGGCGTCGCAAGGCTCCGGATGACAATCTCGTTCCTCCGTCGCGAATAACTTTTCCGCTCGGAGCCGATGCGGGGAACGTCCCCGCCTTCCTGGGTCAGCAAATCGAGCATCCTTTCCGGACGCGCCTACTGCCCATCGGGCAGTGCTCACTTGCGTCGAAGCACTGCCCTGCTGAGCTGGACTCAGGCCTGCTCGTCGCCCAGGCCGCCGGTCTTCAGGAAGTTCTCGAGCCAGTGGATGTCGTACTGGCCGTTCTGAATCTCCGGGTTGCGCACAAGGGTGCGGAAGAGGGGCAGCGTGGTGTCGATGCCGTCGACCACGAACTCGTCGAGGGCCCGGCGCAGGCGCATGAGACACTCGTTGCGAGTGCGGCCATGAACGATGAGCTTGCCCACGAGGGAATCGTAATGCGGCGGGATGCGGTAGCCCTGATAGGCCGCCGAATCGACGCGCACGCCGAGGCCACCCGGTGGGTGGAAATAGCTGATCGTGCCGGGCGAGGGGCGGAAGGTCGAGGGATGCTCGGCATTCACGCGGCACTCGATGGCATGGCCCTCGATCTTGACGTCTTCCTGTGTGACCGAGAGTGGATGGCCGGCCGCGACGCGGATCTGCTCGTTCACCAGATCGATGCCGGTGATCATCTCCGTGACGGGGTGCTCCACCTGGATGCGGGTGTTCATCTCGATGAAGTAGAACTCGCCGTCCTCGTAGAGGAACTCGATGGTTCCGGCGCCGGCATATTTCAGGTCCTGCATGGCTTTCGCCACGATGCCGCCGATGCGCTCGCGCATCTCGACATTGAGAGCCGGCGAGGGGCCTTCTTCCCACACCTTCTGGTGGCGGCGCTGCAGGGAGCAGTCGCGCTCGCCGAGATGGATGGCGTTGCCCTTGCCGTCGCCGAGAACCTGGATCTCGATGTGGCGCGGCTTCTCGAGATATTTCTCGATATAGACCGCATCGTCGCCGAAAGCGGCCTTGGCCTCGGTGCGGGCCGTCTGAAAGGCATGGACGAGGTCGTCCTCGTTGCGTGCCACCTTCATGCCGCGTCCGCCGCCGCCGGCGGCCGCTTTGATGATGACCGGGTAGCCGATGTCCTTGGCAACCTTCTTGGCTTCGGCCTCGTCGTTGATGCCGCCTTCGGAGCCGGGCACGCAGGGGATGCCGAGGCGTTTGGCGGTGCGCTTGGCCTCGATCTTGTCGCCCATGATGCGGATATGCTCCGCCTTGGGGCCGATGAAGGCGATGCGGTGATGCTCCAGCACCTCCGCGAAACGCGCATTCTCAGAGAGGAAGCCGTAGCCGGGATGGATCGCATCCGCGCCGGTGATCTCGCAGGCGGCGATGAGCGCCGGGATGTTGAGATAGCTGTCGCGCGCGGCCGGCGGGCCGATGCAGACGCTCTCGTCGGCAAGCCGCACATGCATGGCGTCGGCGTCGGCGGTGGAATGCACCGCAACGGTGGCGATGCCGAGCTCCTTCGCGGCGCGAAGAATCCGCAGGGCGATCTCGCCGCGATTGGCAATGAGGATCTTATCGAACATGTCGCGCCTTACTCGATGACGAGGAGGGGTTCGCCGTATTCAACAGGAGTTCCGTCTTCGACATAGATGGCGGTCACGGTGCCGGCGCGGGGCGCCACGATCTCGTTGAAGGTCTTCATGGCCTCGACGAGCAGGACCTTGTCGCCGGCCTGGACCTTGGAGCCGATCTCGACGAAGGCCTTCGCCTCTGGCGAGGGCTTGCGGTAGGCAGTGCCGACCATGGGGGAGAGCACGGCGCCGGGGTGCGGTGCGCCGGGCTTTGCCCCTGCAGGCACCTCGGCAGCAGCCGGAGGCGGCGCGATGACCGGGGCGGGAGCAAGCGCGGCAGGGGCCGCCATCGGAACCGTGACGGCGGCGGTGATCGTGCGCGCCACGCGGATGCGAAGGTCGCCCTTCTCCACTTCGATCTCGCTGAGATCCGTGTCGGCGATCAGGTTCGCCAGCTCACGGACGAGATCGGGATCGAAAGGGTTTTCCTTGGCCATGGGGCTTACCTCTACTTCCTGAGGAACTAGTGCTGGGACGACTTTGCCTGGCGGACCCGCTCGGCCATCACCCGGTGAACCGCTTCCAGGCCGAGCACGTAGCTCATGGGCCCGAAACCACAGATCACGCCGACGGAGACGGGCGCTATGAGCGAACGATGGCGAAAGCCCTCGCGAGCATGAACATTCGAAATATGGATCTCGACCGTCGGAGCGCCGCTGCCGGAAATGGCGTCGCGCAGCGCGATCGAGGTGTGGGTATAGGCGCCGGCATTGATGACGATGCCGGCTCCCTGAGCGCCCGCTTCCTGGATCCAGTCGACCAGATGTCCCTCGTGGTTCGACTGGCGGAACGTGACAGCTGTCCCCAAGGCTTCCGCCTTTTCGCGCACGAGCTTCTCGATGTCCTGCAGCGTCGTGCTGCCATAGACTTGGGGCTCTCTGCGGCCGAGCAGGTTGAGGTTGGGTCCGTTGAGGACGAAGACAGTGGTCATCGTGAGAAGGAGCGTTCCTGTGCTCCGCAAGGCGGAGCTGAAACGCCCTCTTAGCCAAAAGGCGGGCAGGGGGGAAGGGGAAAACCAAGGCTTTCCCAAGCTAGGCGTGGTTTCCGAAGGGTAATTGGACCGTTTTCACGTTATGGCCGGGCTTGTCCCTGCCATCTCGCTTCTTAAAAGCACTCCGCTTCATCCAATCGGGATCATCGGCACAAGGCCGGTGATGAAGTGGAGCAGATCAGGGCGCGAAACCTTAACCGCAGCTCGCCTTGCCGCATTGGCGGACGTTGTCCACGAGCTGCTTCAACGGGTCGAGGCCGACGGCGCCGGGGATCACGGTCTCACCGACGATGAAGGCGGGCGTGCCGGTCAGGCTCAGCTTGTCGCCGAGTGCCATGTTCTCCTGGAGAGCGTTCCGGACCTCGGCGCCCTCCATGTCCTTCTGCAGGCGAGCCATGTCGAGGCCCATGTCCTTGGCGACCGCCATGGCGCGCTCGCCGTTCACCCGACCGCGGCTGTCCATGACCTTCACGTGGTAGTCGAAGAGTTTTTGACCCTGGAGCTGGTTCTTGACCGCCAGGGCCACGCGGCTCGCCTCGACGGAATCGGGTCCGAGAACCGGGAAATCTTTCAGCACGACACGCAGCTTCGGATCGCTCTTCATCAGCGTCTGGACGTCGGCCAACGCTTTCTTGCAGTAGCCGCAATTGTAATCGAAGAATTCCACCAGGGTGACGTCGCCCGAAGGGTTGCCGACCACGTAGGAATGGGAGGCGTTCAGGAGCGACTGTTTCGTTTCCTTCACGGCGCTGGCCTGGGCGACCTGCTGCGCTTCCGACTGGCGCTTCTCAAGCTCGGCGATGACCTCGGTCAGGACCTCCGGGTTCTTCAGGAGATAATCCTTCACAATCTCTCCGATGGCCTGCTTCTGCTGTTCGTTGAAGACCGCACTCTGCGCCATCGCGGCGGGAGCGATGGCCAGCGTGCCGATGAGGGCGATGGCCTGGCCGAGTTTGAGAAGCGAAGAGCGCATATCCGGTCCTTTTACGGGAATTCCTTGAGACAAGTCTGGCCTGTAAACGCGGTTCAAGGCGGACTTGAGACTCGTCTGTTCTATTGCGAGTTAGCGGTTAAGGGAGTGCGGCGTCAAATCACGGGTTCGTTTTGAGCTCTTACTGTCATTCCGGGGCGGCCAAAGGCCGAGCCCGGAATCCATAACCGCGATGATGCAGAACGAGGTGAAAGGCTATTCGCCCTTTCTGGAGGCGTTGTGTTTATGGATTCCGGGCTCCGCTGCGCGGCCCCGGAATGACAGTGGTGCATTGTGAACCGACTTGAGACCGCCCCCGCGACGGGATACGAGCCTCTCATGACCAAATCATCCGCCGATCTTCAATCGCCCCTCATCGCGCGCCGCATGGACCGCGTCGCGTCCTTCCTCGCCATGGACGTGCTGAGCGCGGCTGCGGCTAAGGAACGGCGGGGCGACAGCGTCATCCATATGGAGGTGGGCCAGCCCTCCGCACCGGCACCACGGGCTGCCCGGGAGGCGGCCAAAGCGGCCCTTGATCTCGGCCGCATCGGCTACACCGAGGCGCTCGGCATCTCCGCCCTGCGCGAGCGGATCGCACGGCACTACCGCGATACTTACGGCGTAAGCATTGCGCCGGAGCGGGTGGTGGTGACGACCGGCTCCTCGGCCGGATTCGTGCTGGCTTTCTTGAGCCTCTTCGACCCGGGCCAGCGGGTGGCGATCACGGCACCGGGCTATCCCGCCTATCGCAATATCCTGGAGGCGCTGGGCATCGAGCCTGTGACGATCCCGCTCGCCAAGGCCGACGGATGGATCATGACCGCTCAGGCCATCGAGAAGGCCCATGCGGAGAAGCCCCTGCACGGCATCCTCGCCATGAGTCCGGCTAATCCCTCCGGCACCATGATCGGCCGCAAGGCATTGGCGGAACTCGGCGAGACATGCCGCCGCCTGGGGCTGTGGTTCGTGTCCGACGAGATCTATCACGGCCTGACCTATGGCGAGGCTGCGTCCACTGCCTTGGCGTCGGATGACGATGCGGTCGTGATCAACTCGTTCTCGAAGTACTATTGCATGACCGGCTGGCGCATCGGCTGGATCGTGGTGCCGGACCGCCTCGTGCGGCCCATCGAGCGGCTGGCGCAGAACCTCTACATCTCGCCGCCCTATCTCTCGCAGGTAGCGGCGCTCGCCGCCTTCGATGCGGCGGAGGAGCTCGAGGCCGTGAAGGCCGGCTATGCGCGCAATCGCGCCTATTTGCTGGAGGAGCTGCCCAAGGTCGGCATCACCGAGATGCACCCGGTGGATGGGGCCTTCTACATCTACGCCGACATCGCCCGCTTCACGAACGATTCCATCGGCTTCTCCAAGCGCATGCTGGAGGAGGCGGGCGTCGCCGCCACGCCAGGCCTCGACTTCGATCCTGTCGAAGGCTCGCATTACCTGCGCTTTTCTTTCGCCGGCTCGGAGAACGATTGCCGCGAAACGGTGGCGCGGTTGAAGGGGTGGTTGAGGTAATCGCTCACACTGTCATTCCGGGGCCGCGAAGCGGAGCCCGGGATCCATAACCGCTAACGGTGCAGAAAGAGGCGCGACCCTGCTCACCCCTTCTTGATATGTCGTGCTTATGGATTCCGGGTTCGCACCAAGGTGCGCCCCGGAATGACAGTGCGTGTTCAAACGAAAATGCCCGGCTCGAAGCCGGGCATTTCTTTGTGAACTTTACGATCCGCTCAGGACCGACTTGGCCTTGGACCACCAGCCAGCCCGCTTCGGGCGCTCCGGATCGGGCGGGGTCAGGACGACGGCGACCGGTTCCGGCTCTGGAACGACGGGAGCCGGCGGCGGGACAGGGGCTTCAGCGATGGGATGAGGAGCGGCGACGATCGGCTCGCTCTCAGCTGCGGGTCTGGACTCCTCCGTCTCGGCTTGAACAGCCGCGACCGGAGCCGGTGCTGCCTGAACCTCGTCCGGAGCCACGAAGCCTTCCTCGATGGCGAATTCCTCGGCCGTCTCGTCACGGCCGCGTCCACGGCCGCCGCGACGACCGCGACGGCGGCGGCGTCCACCGCGGGATTCGTCGTCCGACTCAGCTGCCTCGACGGGCGCAGCCTCATCTCCAGACGTCTCGACCTCGGCCTCTTCCTCGTCGGCTTCGCCCTCAGCCTCGCCGGCTTCGGCGCCTTCCTCGCTGCGCTCTTCGCCCGCGAAGGCCTCCCGGTCGCGACCACGGCGGCGGCGACGGCGGCGGCGGCGGCGTCCACCGCCTTCACCTTCCTCGCCGCGCTCCTCGCCGGCCTGAGCTTCCTCGGCGGTCTCCTCTTCGGCCTCGACTTCGACCTCCTCCTCCGGCTCGTCGACCGGGATGATGGCGTCGATTTGGATGCCGGTCGCAGCCGACTTGTGCTCGAGCTTCAGGGCGGGTTCGCCCCGGTCGATGGCATAGGTCGTGGTGCCGTGGAGGCTGTCGTCGGCGATAATGGAGATCGCGACCCCGAAGCGGTGCTCCAGCTCGCGCAGGTGAACGCGCTTCTGGTTCAGGATGTAGAACGCCGCCTCCATCCGCGTCCGGACGATGAGGTTGTAGCTGGCATTCTTGATGAGGGTTTCCTCGATCGAGCGCAGCACCTGCAGGGCAACCGACGGCGTCGAGCGCACGAAGCCGGTGCCGGCGCAGTGCGGGCAGGGGATCGAGGAGGATTCCAGCACGCCCGTGCGGATGCGCTGGCGCGACATTTCGAGAAGGCCGAAGGGCGAGATGCGGCCGACCTGGATGCGGGCGCGGTCGTTCTTCAGGCACTCGTTGAGCTTCTTCTCGACGGCGCGGTTGTTGCGCTTCTCCTCCATGTCGATGAAGTCGATCACGACGAGGCCGGCGAGGTCGCGCAGGCGGAGCTGACGGGCGATCTCTTCCGCCGCTTCGAGGTTGGTGCGGAGCGCCGTGTCCTCGATATTGTGCTCGCGCGTCGAACGGCCGGAGTTCACGTCGATGGAAACGAGGGCTTCCGTCGGGTTGATCACGAGGTAGCCGCCCGATTTCAGGGTGACCACGTTCGAGAACATGGCATCGAGCTGGGCTTCGACGCCGAATTTCGCGAAGAGCGGTTGCGGGTCGCGGTAGGGCTGAACCAGCTTCGCATGGCTCGGCATGAGCATGCGCATGAAGTCCTTGGCCTCGCGATAGCCCTCCTCACCGGCGACCATCACGTCGTCGATGTCCTTGTTGTAGAGGTCGCGGATGGCGCGCTTGATGAGGGAGCCTTCCTCATAGACCAGGGACGGGGCTGCCGACTTGAGGGTCAGCTCGCGCACGCTCTCCCAGAGGCGCATGAGGTATTCGTAGTCGCGCTTGATCTCGGGCTTGGTGCGCGAGGCGCCGGCCGTGCGCAGGATGATGCCCATTCCCTCGGGTACCTCCAGCTCCTGGGCGATTTCCTTCAGGCGCTTGCGGTCGGCCGCATTGGTGATCTTGCGGGAGATGCCGCCGCCCCGGCCCGTGTTGGGCATGAGCACCGAATAGCGTCCGGCGAGCGACAGATAGGTGGTGAGCGCCGCGCCCTTGTTGCCGCGCTCTTCCTTAACGACCTGGACCAGCAGGATCTGGCGGCGCTTGATGACTTCCTGGATCTTGTACTGCTTGCGCGGGGTGCGCCGGCGCTGGGGAAGATCCTCGATGGCGTCGTCGCCACCGAGCTGCTCGACGATCTCGTGCTCTTCCACGTCCTGATCGTCTTCGTCCTCTTCGTCTTCTTCCTCGTCGGCTTCCGTATCGCCCTCGGGCGCACGGGCTTCGATGGCTTCCGCCGCCTCGTCGCTCCGTGCCGTCTCTTCGCTCGGCGCAGCCTCGACATCGGGCGCTTCGACATGGGCCGAGGCCTCGACCGCCTCGACGGCAGCCTCTTCGGCGTTCTCGCTTGGAGCCACATGCTCGGCCATTACCAGGGCGACAGCTTCCGCCGCTTCCGTAGCCGACGTATCGCGATCTTCGCTGACAGTCTCAGCGTCATCGGAAGCTTCAGCCTCGGGAGCAGCTTCTACGCTCTCGTCAGAGCCTGCCTCAGCTTCGGTAGAAACAACGGTCTCGTCGTTCTCTGTGCGGCGCTGAGAGGAACGGCGACGGCGGCCGCGGCTGCGGCGCTCTTCTTCCTGTTCCTCCTCGCGCTGGGCTTCGGCCTCGGCCTCGAGCAGGGCCTGACGATCGGCGACGGGGATCTGATAATAATCGGGATGGATTTCGCTGAACGCGAGGAACCCGTGGCGGTTTCCGCCGTATTCCACAAAGGCCGCCTGGAGGGACGGTTCGACCCGGGTGACCTTGGCGAGATAGATATTCCCGCGCAGCTGCTTTCTGTTAGCGGATTCGAAGTCGAATTCTTCGACCTTCTGACCACGTACCACCACGACCCGGGTTTCTTCCGGGTGTGAGGCATCGATGAGCATCTTGTTTGCCATGTTGAACTCTCGACATGGCGACCGAGGGCAGGACCTGAGGCAGGGGCCGCATTGTGGGCGGATGGGCGCGCCGCTGGTAGGGGCGGCGGCTTGAACTTGCGTTCGGAGTGCTGTCGATCGCCATCATGCGCCGCATGCGGGCGCATTCTGGGTTGAATTGGGCCGGCACTCGGCCGGAAAGGTTGAAGCCAGGGCGTGCGCGGGATGAAACGCGCGATTCGAACGGTGCAGAAACGAAGGTCAGAACTGACTTTGCGTGCGCAACCATCCGACACGGCCCTTTCGTAGATATCGATGGGCCGGAAGCCGGCCATCGGCGAGTGGCGACAAGCGTCGCCATATGGTCCTGTCCGTGAGCCTGTCGAGGGTGACGGGTCTCCTGAAGGATCGGTCAACACAACCGTCTCCTTCGGATCCGCCGTCAGATTCGGCCATGCCGGACGGGATCAAGATCATTACAGAGCGATTGGGGCATTTGGCAAGATCCCGTGTCACTGTGCCATGAATGCAACAGAGTTCAGGTAAACCACGGTGCGACGTGAGGTTCCGTTAACCACAGGCCGTTTATCAGTATAGGAAGGACGCGAGACCTCTCAGCGATCATCATGCACCTTTTCCCCTTCATCCGCCTTGTCAGCGCGTGCCTCGTGGCGATCATCATTGCCATGGGGATCGGTCGCGCTTTCGCGGCCGGAGACAATGCGAAGGCCGGAACGCCTGCCATTGCCGCGGCCGTGTCGGTCGAGTCGGAAGGGGCGAAAACCCGTTTTAAGGTTACCCTGTCGAAGGCTGTGACGGCGCAGGTCTCGCTGATGGAGCGCCCGGACCGGGTCATCATCGACCTGCCGGAGGTCGCCTTCCATCTTCCAGGCGACGCAGGGCGCAGCAAGGAAGGCCTCATCGCCTCCTACCGCTACGGTCTTTTCGCACCGGGCCGCTCCCGGGTGGTCATGGAGCTGACGCAGCCCGCTTTGGTCTCAGGCATGACCACGACGCCCGACGCCACAGGCGCGGCGACGATCCTGACCATCGAGCTCTCCCGTGCCGAGCGCGACGAATTCCGCAAGGCGGCTCTCGAAAATTCAGCTTCGATGAAAGAAGCGTCGGCGGCGCCGATCACCCCGGAAACCAAGGATGCGCGGCCGGTCATCATGATCGATCCCGGCCATGGCGGCATCGATCCGGGTGCCGCAGCCGGTTCAGGTAACGTGATGGAGAAGGAGCTCGTCCTCTCCTTCGCCCAGCGGCTGAAGAAGAAGCTCGAGGAAGGTGGTCGCTACAAGATCGTCATGACACGCGACCAGGACGTATTCGTCTCTCTCGGCGACCGGGTGCGCGCCGCGCGTGTGGCGCAGGCCGATCTCTTCATCTCCGTCCATGCGGATTCGATTTCCGGCGGGCAGGAGGTGAGGGGGCTGACGGTCTATACCGGGTCCGAGCGGGCCTCCGACGCTGATTCCGCCCGCCTCGCCGACCGTGAAAACAAGGCGGACGCGGTGGCAGGCGTCGAATCGGGCGACATGCCAGACGATGTGTCCGACATCCTGATGGAGCTGACGCTCAGGGAAACGCGGGGCTTTTCCCACAATTTTGCAAGCCGTCTCGTGGGCGAGTTCGATTCCGTCGCCCGCCTCAACAAGAATCCCCACCGGCAGGCGCGTTTCCAGGTGCTGCGGGCGCATGACGTGCCTTCCGTTCTGGTCGAGCTCGGCTATCTGTCGAGCCAGAAGGATCTGGACCTGTTGATGTCCGAGGAATGGCGGGCCAAAATGGTCTCGGCTATGTCGGTGGCCGTGGACCGATTCTTTGCCGCGCGGTTAGCCCGCAGGGGCACTGCCGCAGTTTTACCATAGATAGAGTGTGGATACCCGTAGCGGGGGCGCGATTCATCGGGTAACGAGGGTCCGCGTTTCAAGATCTGCATAAACGGGCGCCATGGGCGCCGTCATGGAACTCCTTCGGATGCGCTTCGTCCTACGATTTTTCGGCTTCCTCTTCAGCATTGGGGCGATCTTCTTCCTGATCGGCGCTGTCGGGCTGGCCTATGGATTCTGGTTCTATTCGAAGGATCTGCCGGATCACGCCCAGCTCGCCAATTACGAGCCGCCGGTGATGACCCGCATCCATGCCTCGGACGGCAGTCTGATCGCCGAATATGCCCGTGAGCGCCGGCTCTACGTGCCGATCCAGGCCGTGCCCAAGCTCGTGATCGAGGCCTTCCTCTCCGCCGAGGACAAGAATTTCTACAAGCATCCGGGCATCGATCCCGAGGGTCTGATGCGCGCGATCGTGGTCAATCTCCGCTCCGGCGGGGCGCGGGAGCAGGGCGCCTCGACCATCACCCAGCAGGTCGCCAAGAACTTCCTCGTCGGCAACGAGCGCAGCTATGAGCGCAAGATCCGCGAGGCGCTGATCGCGCTGCGGATGGAAACGACCTTCTCTAAGGACAAGATCCTCGAGCTCTATCTCAACGAGATCTTTCTCGGCACCCTGACGCCGGGCCGCAACCTGCACGGCATCGCCTCCGCGGCGCTCGACTACTTCGGCAAGTCCATCCACGAACTGACCATTGCCGAGGCCGCCTACATCGCCGCCCTGCCCAAGGGGCCGAATAACTACCACCCGTTCCGCCAGCGCAAGGCCGCCGTCGAGCGTCGGAACTGGGTGATCGAGCGCATGGCCGCCAACGGCTACATCTCGAATGAGGAGGCCGAAGCGGCGAAGAAGGAGCCGCTTAACGTCAAGCCGCGCGTGGTCTCCCCGAACAGCATCGCTTCAGGCTATTTCGCCGAGGGCGTGCGGCGCGACATCGCCGAGCGCTACGGCGAGGAAACGCTCTACGAGGGTGGCCTGCTCATCCGCTCGACCCTCGATCCGAAGATGCAGGCCATGGCCCGCAAGTCCCTGGTCGACGGTCTCGTGCGCTTCGACGAGGCGCGCGGCTGGCGCGGGGCCCAGCAGAAGATCGATCTCGCCGGCCGTGAATGGGGCTTGGCCCTGGCAGAAGTGCCGGCGATGGGCGACGTGCAGCCCTGGCGTCTGGCGGTCGTGCTGGAAGTCGCTCGCGGACAGGCCAAGGTGGGTTTACAGCCGAAGCGCGAGGCCTCCGGTCAGATCGTCAAGGACCGCGAGACGGGTGCCGTGACCGCGGACGGTGTGAAATGGACCCGCCGTCCGGTCGAGCGCGCGCTCTCCGTCGGTGATGTGGTCTATGTAGAGCCGCTGGCCGACAAGCAGGGCCAGTTCCGCCTGCGCCAGATCCCCGAGATCTCGGGCGCCATCGTCGCCATGGATCCGAACACGGGCCGCGTTCATGCCATGGTGGGCGGCTTCTCCTACGACCAGAGCGAGTTCAACCGCGCGATCCAGGCCATGCGCCAGCCGGGCTCCTCGTTCAAGCCCATTGTCTATGCGACCGCGCTCGACAACGGCTATACGCCCTCGAACCAGATCATGGATTCGCCCTTCGTGCTCGACATGGGTCCCGGTCAGGCAGCCTGGGCGCCGTCGAACTACGACGGCAAGTCCGGCGGCCTGCGGACGCTGCGCTACGGCGTCGAGCATTCCAAGAACCTCATGACGGTGCGCCTCGCCAACGAGGTCGGCATGCCGGCCATCTCGGAATATGCCCGCCGCTTCGGCGTCTATGACGACCTGCTGCCGCTGCTTTCCATGTCGCTCGGCGCCGGCGAGACCACGGTCATGCGCATGACGGCCGCCTATTCGATGTTCGTCAATGGTGGTCGGCGCATCAAGCCGACCTTGATCGACCAGATCCAGGACCGCAACGGCCGGACGCTCTACCGCCACGACGACCGCAAGTGCACCGCCTGCGATGCGGAAAAGTGGGATGGCGGCGCTGCCCCCAAGCTGACCGAGACCCGGGAGCAGGTGCTCGACCCGCTGACCGCCTACCAGATGACCTCGATCCTCGAAGGCGTGGTCCAGCGTGGCACGGCTCAGTCCGTCAAGGCCGTCGGCAAGCCGCTCGCGGGCAAAACCGGCACCACCAACGACGCCAAGGACGTGTGGTTCGTCGGCTTCTCGCCTGACCTCGCCGTCGGCGTATTCCTCGGCTATGACCAGCCGAAGTCGCTGGGCAGCGCGGCCACGGCCGGCCAGTATGCCGCGCCGGTCTTCCGCGACTTCATGCAACTGGCGCTCAAGGACAAGCCGGCGACGCCGTTCCGCGTGCCGGCAGGCATCAAGCTGATCCGCGTCAATGCCGCCAGCGGCACCCGCGTAGGCGGTGAGGGCGGAGGCACGATTCTCGAAGCCTTCAAGCCCGGCCAGTCGCCTCCGCAATACGTGCCGCCGGAGCCTGAGGAAATGCCTCAGGTCGAGTATCAGGGTGGGCCGGGTTCGCCCCGCCAGGCCGTAGGCGTGGGCACCGGCGGATTGTATTGAGCGGTCCCGCTCCCTATAGAAAACGCTCACCACACAACGAAAACGGATTGTTCCTCGGCTGCATTTTCAGTCGGGAGCAATCCGTCAGTTTTGATGTGCGGGCTCCTTTACAGGATGCAGGGCTCCCCTTAAGACCCCGTCATCACAGGCACGGACAGCAAAGAAACGATGCGCGCCGAAATCCAACATCTCGTAGAAGAGACCAAGCAGTCAGTCGGGCTGCTGAGGAGGCATCTTTGACTGGGATACTGCCCAGCGACGCCTCGCAGAACTGAACGCCCAAGCCGAGGATCCCAACCTCTGGAACGATGCGGACGCCGCGCAGAAAGTCATGCGCGAGCGCACCTCACTCGAGGACCAGATCTCGGCCGTGAAGCGGCTCGAGCAGGAGCTCGAAGACGCCATCACCCTGATCGAACTCGGCGAGGCCGAGGAGGACGAGGGGACGATTAAGGAAGGCGAGGAGGCCATCCGCGACCTTCAGGCCGAGGCTGCCCGCCGTCAGGTCGAGACCCTGCTCTCGGGCGAGGCCGATGGCAACGACACCTATGTGGAAGTGCATTCGGGTGCTGGCGGCACGGAAAGCCAGGACTGGGCCAACATGCTCCAGCGCATGTATGCCCGCTGGGCCGAGCGTCGGAAGTACAAGGTCGAGCTTCTCGAAATCACCGACGGTGAAGAAGCCGGCATCAAGAGCGCCACGCTCCTGATCAAGGGCCTCAACGCCTATGGTTGGCTCAAGACCGAGTCGGGCGTGCATCGTCTCGTGCGCATCTCGCCCTACGACTCGAATGCGCGTCGCCATACGAGCTTCGCCTCGGTTTGGGTCTATCCGGTGGTGGACGACCGCATCAACATCGAGATCAAGGAATCCGACTGCCGCATCGACACGTTCCGCTCCTCGGGCGCGGGTGGTCAGCACGTGAACACCACCGACTCGGCGGTGCGCATCACGCATATTCCGAGCGGCATCGTCGTGGCCTGCCAGCAGGAGCGTTCGCAGCACAAGAACCGGGCCACCGCCTGGAACATGCTGCGTGCCCGTCTCTATGAGGCGGAGCTGAAGAAGCGCGAAGAGAAGGCCAATGCCGAAGCCGCCGCCAAGACGGATATCGGCTGGGGCCATCAGATCCGCTCCTACGTGCTGCAGCCCTATCAGATGGTGAAGGACCTGCGCACAGGCACCCAATCGACCAGCCCGCAGGACGTGCTCGACGGAGACCTCGACCCCTTCATGGAAGCCTCGCTCGCCCAGCGCGTCTATGGCGGTGGTGCAGAGGTCGAGGATATCGATTAGGCTTGCTGACCGGTGAACGTGATCCAGTTACCATGATCTGGAGTCCATTCACCGGTTCGCACCATGAAGCAGGAAAAGCTCACATTTGTGGGGCAGGACGGCCTCGCAATTCCAAGCGCCTTGATCACGCAGGATCAAACGAGCCGGCGTCTGGCCGTGCTCTTTCCCGGGTTCACTTACCGCAGCTCAATGCCGGCGCTCTATTACCCGCGCCAGCTTCTTATGGCACGCGGTTACGACGTGCTGTCGATAGACTACACCTACGATCAGATTGCGGATTTCACAGCCTTGTCCGAGGAGGACAAGATCGCCTGGATTGGAGCCGATGCCCGTGCCGCGATAAATGCCGCGTTCGCGCTCGGACGTTACGAGCATTTCACCCTCGTCGGTAAGTCGCTGGGAACCGCCGCGATGACGGCTGTTGCCCCCGACGAGCCGAAGCTCTCCTCCGCCGATCTCGTTTGGCTGACGCCAGGCTTCAAAACCTACGGTGTGGCCGATGGCATGGGGCGTTGCCCGCAACGGTCGATAATCGTCATCGGAACCGCCGATCCCCACTATGACGAACATCAGATCGCGGCGGCCCGTGCAAGGGGATCCGAGGTCGTGCTGCTGCCTGGCCTCGATCATGGACTTGAGAAGCCTGGAGACATACCAGCATCGCTCATAGCGATGAGAAAGATCGTCGAGCGGCTGTCGGCGTGGCTCGGTGCCTCGCCGGCCTAGCTAGAGCCTCGGGCATTCAGACGAATCCATATCCGGCAGCGGTGAAGTAGTTGCGGCATGCCTCGGGCTCGAACAAGTTGCAGATGTCACCGATGGCGCGCCACAGCGCCTCGAGCGTTCGGG
>NZ_JBVVAK010000020.1:0-84955 GCF_055792825.1 Microvirga sp. GN3 | reverse complement strand
GCCACCGTCTACTGGAATGCGCATCGCCATCCCTTCGTCTGGGGCCAACGCCGCCGGCATCGCCCACGCCGCTCGCCCGGCATCGCCCTCCTACCGAGGGCGGCATGACTTACCGGATGCACCATTTAGTGAAGATCATTAAGTGTTGCAAGACCAACCTCATTCGGCGGGATCTAACCAAGCATGATCACTCGAACACTCCTCATTGCGCATGTCGTTACTGCTGTGATTGGACGGCTGCATTGTGGTGGTTTGTCATGCCGGAGGCCGCCCTGGAAGCGACAGCAGACGGCATTTCGGCCGCGGCTCTGGCTGGTTATGCTGAAATCATGGCGATCCGGTTTGGCCTCTAACATTCTCTCTTTCCGATTGAGTGTGCCCAATGCCGACAACCCGATGATCGCACCACTTGAACTTGCCCTTACTACCAGGGCGCATTGGCCGGGTTCTGAAGAATCAACCGCTTAGCGCCGCTATCATGTCGCTGAAGTTGGGTGAAGAATAGCCCTATTTCGGGTTTGCGACAGAACCCGCGGACATCGTTTGCAAGATTATCGACGCTCCTGCAGGAGTTCGATCTGGAGTTCCTGGATCTCCGCGAGCCGTTCCCATTGGCGCGTGATGAGATGGTCGAGCTTCTCGTGCAGGTGCCGGATTTCCAGCTCCGCCTTCAGGTTCACCCGATAATCGTTGAGGGAGCGCAGCCGGTCCTTCGCCTCCTGGCGTCTCTGGCTCATCATGATGATCGGTGCCTGGACCGCCGCAATGCAGGACAGGATGAGGTTGAGCAGGATGTAAGGGTAGGGATCGAAGGCCTGTTGCTGCCAAACGCTGTTGGCCATGATCCAGACAGCGAGCCCGAGCCCGAAAAGGATGAGGAATGGCCAGCTGCCCCCGAAGGCTGCGAGGCTGTCGGAAAGCCGCTCTCCAAGGGTGCGAGCTTCGTCATAGTGCTCCTCGGTGTTGATCGATACCATGGCCCCTTCGGCAAGGCTCCGTGCTACTTCCTTATCGAGCTGGGTCAGCTCGCCGCGTTCCTGGCGAAGAAGCTCCTCCACATGCAGCTTCCGGTAACGATCCGCCGCTGCACGGCTGATCCGGGCATTGGGGGCCAGCGTCGGGTGATCCTGTCGGATCCGCTCCGCCAGGGAGGGATGCAAGTGATCGAGCACAACGGACGTATGGCTGGAATAGGCCTCCCCTGTAATAGGGCAGATGCCACCGGCCGGCGCAGTGGCGTGTGATGTTGCCGAACGTGATGCCATGGCTCGCTCTCCTGAGTGTTGAACATCCACTAGACTTGGCTGCTCGCAGCAGCCTCATCTTGGTGTGGTCGGCGCCATCAGGCAGACGGTCGCGACCGCGAAGATCTTGGGGCCGCCCGCTCGTTCTTGAGATAGGCGTAGTAGATCGGAGCCGCAACGAGGCCGGCAATCCCGAAGATTGCGTCCTTCACCAGCATCGCGACAAGAAATTCCCACGCCCGCGCATCGATCTCGGTTCCCATGAGACGGGCATTCACAAAGGGTTCCGTTGCAGTAACTTCGACACGACACAACGACCCCAACCAAGTGGGCCGCTCAGGCGGCAAAGCCGAACAACTGGTTGACGAGTCGGATTTCGTCTGCTCCGGACGCCGGTAGCCTGCAATGCCCACGACGGCTTTGTCACATCACGCAAGTAGAGGTCATTTTGGTCCGGGACCCGGCAGGCCTAACCCATTGAAAACACGCAAGCTGGTTCTTGCCGGAGGGGTAGTATAGGCAAGTAAAACTCGTTGATGTGACAAAGCCCTCAGAGTCTCACGCCAAAATGTCCACGACTTCTCAGAAATCCGGAATCTCACGCCAAAGTGCCTCTAGCTCCTGACATTGAGTGTTCATCTGCCTTTGGTCCTTTTGCACGGGAACACTTCTTCCCTGGCCCTTACCGCGGCCGGTTGCGCCTGTTCAGGCAGGGGTCAAGCATTCGATGCCCGATTTACAGCCTGCCAGCAATCCAAGCAGAATGGTTCCGGTGTAGGCCATCGCCTGAGCGGGATCGGCGATGTCTACCGCCGGACCAGTCAAACACGAGGGGGTTACCTTGGGATGACCGTCGATCGCTCCAGCATCCGCGCATATTGGGTCAGGGGAAAGCAGAGACAGAAGTAGATCAGCGCTCCCAGTCCATAGACGGTGAACGGTTGGAACGTCGCGTTGTTGATGGCGTTCGAGGTCCTGAGCAGTTCGTCGAAGCCGATGATGGATGTCAGGGCCGTGCTCTTTACGAGCTGAACCAGGAACCCCACCGTGGGAGCGCGTGCGATCGTCAAGGCCTGCGGCAGGATGACGAGGCGGAGCTGCCAGATGCGGTGGAGGCCGAGACTGGCAGCCGCCTCCCATTGCCCGCGCGGCACTGCCTCAACGCCGCCGCGCCAGATCTCCGCCAGGAAGGCGCTTGCGAAAAGGGTCAGGCTGACGACCGCAGCCGTCCACGCCTCGATGCGGAAGCCGAGCAACGGCAGGCCGAAAAACACCAGGAAGAGCTGCATCAGCAGCGGCGTACCCTGAAAGGCGCCGATGTACATTTCCGCGGCCCGCCTGAGCCAGGGCCGTTTCGAGATCCTGAGCAGAAGCACGAGGAGACCGGCGATTCCGCCGCCCGCAAACGCGACCAGCGACAGCAGAACCGTCCAGCGCGCGGCCAGTAGGAGGTTGCGGAGGATGTCCCAGAGCGTGAATTCCATCAGGGTTGTCCTGAAAAGATGAATCTGCGGCCCCCCGCAAACATCAGGCGCCTCAAGGCGACGCTCAGGCCGAGATAGACCAGCGTCACGATGAGGTAGGTCTCGAAGGCCAGGAACGTCCTTGCCTGAAGCAGGTCGGCCTCATAGGTGAGCTCCCGAACCGAGATCTGAGAAACCACGGCCGATTCAAGCATCATGATTACGATCTGACTGGTCAGCGCCGGAAAAATGATCTTCAGCGCCTGCGGCAGCACGATCTTTACGAAAACGAGGCGGGGTCTCAGCCCCAATGCCTGAGCAGCCTCGCGTTGACCGGTTGGCACGGCCGCGAGGCCTGCCGCAACGATCTCGGTGCCGTAGGCGGCGAGATTGATCGTCATGGCAACGATCGCCGCGACAATCGGATCGAGGCGAATTCCAAGGCTTGGAAGTCCGAAGAAGATGAAGAAAAGCTGCGCCAGAAACGGGGTGTTCCGGATCAGCTCCACATAGGCTTTCACGATGCGCCGGATCATCGGAGACCGACTCGTGCGTCCGAGCGCACCGAGAATGCTCAAGAGTGTTCCGAGGAGCGCGGTCATGACGACCAGAAAGATCGTCATGGCCGCGCCCGCGCCGATCAGCCTGACGGCGTCGCCGAGCCAGCTGAAGTCGAGGCTATTGCCCATTGGACTTGAGATCTTTCAGATCCAGCGGCCGGTTGAGCCATTTGGTCGAGATCGTGTTCATCGTTCCATCGGCCAGCGTTTTTGCGATGACCTCGTTGAGAGCCTGCTTCAAGCGCGGTTCGTTCTTGTTCAACCCGATATGGTCTGGCGAGGTCATGAGCTGGAACTTCTGCTCGGGCTGCATCGCAACCTGACGCGCCAGCACCCCGGCCCCAACATCGTTGCCGACGACCATGAGTTGGACCTGCCCGGCGAGAAAGGATTGGATCACCGCGTTGTAGTTGTCGAAGCGCTTGATGTCGGCCCCGCTCGGCGCCGCTTCCGTAAGGGAGGTATCCTCGAGCGTGCCCCTGTTGACCGCAATGCTCTTACCCGCAAGATCGCTCTTGTCCTGAACCTTCAGCGCTTTCGGGCCGATGACGGCGATGTAGTAGGGCGCGTAGGCAGCGGTGAAATCGATGACCTTTTCCCGCTCGGCGCTGCGGCCGACACTCAGAAGAATGTCTGCGCGACGCTCGGTCAGATAAGGGATCCGATTCTGTCCGGTCACCGTCACAAGCTGAAGCTTCACCTTCAATGCGTCCGCCAGAATCTTGGCCACGTCGATGTCATAGCCCTGCAGGCTCATGTCCGAGGTGACGGACGAGAACGGGGGAAAGTCGCCGAAGACGCCAACCTTGAGAACGCCGGCCTTTGTGATGTCATCCAGGGCATCGGCGCGGGCAGCGGCACTGAAGACGAGGCCACCGACGAGGACCACGACGGCGAGGCCGGTCAGACGGAGAGTGGAAAACTTGGTCATAGCGCGTGTCCTTCGTAAGAGTTTAGGGCAAAACCGGACTTGGCGGCCGGCATTGGCAGGAAGTCGCAGCGAGCGCTTCTCGTGGTTGGACGCCGCTGAGTTCCGCAGCGATAGATTTGAGGGCTGATCCAGGCTTGATGAAGGCCTCTACGGCGAACGGCATTCGAAGACGCTTTAGGTCGGTCATGCTAAATTCCCGATTCAGTCCGGTCCCTGATCGAGCAAGCCGGACTTCGAGCGGCTACTGAACTCCAGAGCTCGAGTGGAAGCTAGTCGCAAAATCCTCGTTAGCCTATCAACAAAGCTGAAGGCTGCGCCCGCGGGGCGCTCTGCCTGTCGTCAGACGTGTCCACCGGGCCCGACGAGGCCTATATGCCGTCCGATGAAATCCGCGAGATAGCGCGCCTCCTCCGGTGCGCCCGCTCGGGTGTAGAGCCCGATATTGATCCCAACGGGAGCGGGCAGGTCTGATGTCTGATCCAGCGCCCGGCAGCCATCGGGGATCGTCGCGGCGAGCATCGGGCCGATACCGATGCCGACGCGGACGGCGGCCGCCATGGCCACCAGCGTCGACGCTTCGCAGACGATCTTCCATCGCAGGGTTCGGCCGGAGAGCGCGGCGATGCAGGGTCCCGACCAAGGGCAAGTGGCCTCGAACATGATGATTGGCAGCGGCGCTGTCGTGGTCACGGTCAGGTCGGCTCTCACCGCCCACAGCAAGTGTTCACCCCAGATCAGCACCGGCTTGCGATTGATCGAGGTCGTGTCGCAGACGACGATGTCGAGCTTGTCGTTTTCGAACATTGCCGCCAGCCGTTTGTTCGGCTCCACGATGATGTCCATGTGGACCTTCGGGTTCTGATCGCGGAATGCCGCAAGGATATCGATGAGCCGGGTCGCGGCGAAGTCCTCGACGACGCCAAGGCGCACGCGGCCTTCCATCTCCTTGCCGTTGAGACGTTGCCAAGCCTGGTCGTTGAGGGACAGGATCTCGCGGGCGTAGGGCATCAGGAGAAGCCCGTCCGCGGTCAACGTGAGACCCTTGGGAGAGCGCGAAAAGAGCTCCGTCCCCATAAGGCTCTCGAGCTTGCGGATCTGCATGCTTAATGCGGCCTGCGTCCGATTAAGCGATACCGCAGCCCCGTTCACCGTGCCGACTTCAGCCACGGTCAGGAAGGCGCGCAGCAGATAGGGGTCAAGGTCGAGCATCAAGTTTCGCTTATACTATGGACCTGTTCCGGCGACCATGCGGCTTTGGACTATCCCACTTCGACTGCGGCTTCCGATTGCTTGGTATTCAGTTCGCGTTATGGCCCCCGCAGAATTTTCCGCCTACCGCAGCGTCAGTTCAGGGGCGAATTTATCCTGCGACGCGGGTCGGGTCCAAAGAACTGCTGCCCGTTTGTCATCTCTCGAACGCTCGAAGGGCCGCTATGGCTTATGACATCGCGAAGCTGGACGAACTGCGTCGGCGCTACGCGTCGGCGGCGGGCGGCGACATGTACGACCCGCATTTCAAGGCCGTGGCCGCTCAGGTCTTTGCCGATGGTGACACTCGCAAGTGGCCATTCGCCGGTCCCGCGACCTTCATCGATGCGCCGTTTCGGCCCGACGGCCTGACGGACGAGGGGCTCGCCGCCCTGGACGTCGCCCTGATCGGGGTCCCGATGGATCTCGGAGTGACCAACCGGGCTGGCTCCCGTCTGGGACCGCGCGCCGTGCGCGGGATCGAGCGTGTTGGACCTTACGAACATGTGCTGCGGATGGCTCCGATGGGCGCGTTGCGGGTCGCTGATGTCGGCGACGTGCCGATGCGCAGCCGATACAGCTTGGCCGATTGTCACGCCGATATCGAGGCCTGCTATCGCAGGATCGCGGATACGCCCGTGATCCCGCTTTCGGTCGGCGGCGACCACTCGATCACCGGATCAATCCTGAAGGGTCTCGGCGCCACTCGCCCGGTCGGACTGGTGCATATTGACGCCCATTGCGACACGGCCGGCGCCTATGAGGGGTCGAAATTCCATCATGGCGGTCCGTTCCGCGAAGCAGTCCTCGCAGGGGTGCTGGACCCGACACGCACCATCCAGATCGGCATTCGCGGCGGCGCCGAATATCTTTGGGAATTCTCATACGAATCCGGGATGACTGTCGTCCATGCCGAAGAGGTCGTCGAGGAGGGCATCCCGGCCATCATCCGGCGAGCGCTCGAGGTGATCGGCGACGGCCCGACCTATGTCACCTTCGATGTCGACAGCATCGATCCCGGCTTTGCCCCTGGTACTGGGACGCCGGAGGTGGCTGGCCTGACCCCGCGGGAGGTGCTGCAACTCCTCCGCGGCCTCCAAGGGCTCGACATCATCGGCGGAGACGTGGTCGAAGTTGCGCCGCAATACGATGCGACCACCAACACCGCCCAGATCGGCGCTCAGGTATTGTTCGAACTGCTGTGCCTGGTTGCGCTCAGACGGCGATGACATCCCGCGCCGGGAGGTTCGAGGTGCTTTGTGCGGACATTTCCTGTTCCTGTCGGAAGATCACTGCGCCGGAGCAGACTGCCGCCCGTAAAAGCACTTGGGCTGGCAAGACCCATCATGTCTCCACTGGCAGAGGATTAAAGCTCCTGCTGGATCACATTCTGCCCATCAAAATACGCCTGGATAATGCCGCTGTCCTCTTCGCGTGAGGAGACATTCAGTGAGCTTGATGCACCACCGGCAATGATCATACCGTCCTCCACATGAACGCGACCGGCACTCACCACCGTGGCTGGAACTGACTGGGCCATATGAGCGCGCTGCATGAATTCAGGAAAGAGCAGCGGAAGCAATTCGCCACCATCAAGTCTCAGCATGACATACTTCATGGCCATAGGACTCTCCCGTTTGGATGGCGGCAACAGCATGCCTTAAAATAGAAGGCTCATGTGGAAACGCTCAGTCGATGTAACCACATGGGCCGCTTTATCACTGAAAGGATACTCTTATGTTTGAAAGGAAGCAGAGCTACACACCGGCAGAAGCGAAGCAGGCTTATGACCAACTGGATCAGCTTGCTGCCAAGAACACGATCAATCCACGACAGGCCAGTGCGTATCGGCGGCACATTGCCAGCCGAGTTCAGGTCACGCTGAAGCCGTCCTACACCGCACAGACGGCACGGCGAGCCAAAGCCGAGATTGTAAAGCTGACCGCAGCTGGGACAATCACCATGAAGTCAGCCGCCACGTATCGGGCGCATATTACAAAGCGCACTAAGACAGCTTGAAAATCAGGCGCGACCAAGTTCGGTAGAACGAGTCTTGATCTATCCGGTTGCTTTTGGGCACCCGAAGTCTCCTGGGTTGGATTAACAGCAGTTCACCGTACCGGTCATCATCGTTGGCCGCTACTGCGGGAACACGGCCTGAAGGGAAAGCGGTCGAATTGGCGCTGTAGGGACCTTAACTGCTGTTACCTGTTCCGTTCGAAGAAACTAGCCATCAGGCGGCTCTGATGGGGTGGACGCCCCCCAACGGCCTCACATGAGAGTGGTTGGGTCAATGGTGCATAGTGGTCCTTTCCGATGGACTCTTCTGCCGCTTCGGCAGAAACCTGATCGTGTCCTCGGATCCGCGGCTCAAGCCCATTTGCATCATGCGGCTCCATCGCCGCATCGCCTCACATCCGGTCGCCGTTCGTAACGGCTGCACCACAATCCCTTCTGCACGAGGGTACTGGGCTTGGGAAGAGCGGGACCATTCTCGGAATGACGGCATGTCTCAGCCCTGGCCGTTGGCGGTCCACTCACCCCGGATCCCACGAGGCTGATCAGGCTTCGTGGATGCCATGAACGCGATACACTGGCGGATTCAAGCTGCCTTCAACACGGCGCCCTCAGGGATCACACCTTGGGTGACAAAGCGCCAGAGCGCCACGAGCAGCTTGCGGGCCATAGCCACGATGGCAATGCGGCGACGCCGGCCGCGCTCAGCTCCAACTCGTTCCTGAAACCAACGACTCTGGGTCGAGTCGGGTTGGTGGCGCTGCCATAACCAGGCCAGTTCGATCATCGCCGTCCGCAGGCGCGGATTGCCGGTGGCTGAGATCCCCTGCTCATGAGTGATCCGGCCACTCTGCCAAGGGCTGGGCGCCAACCCGGCGTAAGCCGCCAACTGACGCCGGTTGTCAAAGTGCCGGTAGAAGCCCTCGAGGGACAGAACCGCAGCAAACTCCGGACCGATACCCTTGAGCCGCATGAGAAGGTCAGCCGCCGACGCCATCAGAGCAGGTGCGGCTGCATCCTGGGGCTCCATGGGTGCGGTGGCTTCCCGCCCTGACCGCAGGAGCGCATCCCGGGTGGCCTCGACCTCAGTGATCTGACGCGCAACGAGCGCGATCCGCTCGCGCTCGCGCATGATCGCCGCTTTCAACTGCGGTGGCAGAGCCCGCCCATCCGGTGTCTGCAATTCCTCCAAGCGTTCGCGCCAGTCCCGACGCAGCGGCTCGTAGCCTGTGATCCCCTGGGCCGAGAGCAATCCCTTGATGCGGTTGATGTGCTCAGTGCGTTCCACGACCAAGGTCTGGCGCTCGCGGGACAGCCGCCGGCGATCCTCGTCCTGTGGGCTCGGCGGCACAACCATGGAGCAGACCCGCGGCTCGCCGCGCCGCCAGGCCAGCAGGGTGCGCAGCAACGTCTCGCCGTCAATCCGGTCCGTCTTGGCGCGGCGCTTACGTCGGGGCACGGCAATAGAAGCAGGATCAACCACATGACTCTCCACGCCATTGGCTGTGAGGAGCCGATGCACTGAAAACCCGTCGAGCCCCGCTTCATGGATGGCGATAATCGGGGCAGGTCGGCTCACCCGTTTGGTGGCTTTGGTCTGCAGCTGCGCGAGGAGTGCGAGCAGCGCCAGCCCGTCTCCCCCTTTGATCGTGTGCTTAGAGATCTTGTCATTGCCCGGCGATAACGAGGTCACCAGCCATTTCAACTGGCTCAACTCGAGCGAGAACAGGAGCGCGGCCCGATCCGAATGAGCAGTGTTGTCGGTTCCAAGAGAGTCGGCAGCCATGACAGACATGAGGTGTCTCCAGCACTGGTTTGTGACGGCCTTATCCTATCAAGGCAGGCCGCCATCACTCTCATAGGATCTCGGTGTGCCAAAGTGGAGGTGTTGAACACCACTTGAGGGAGGCGTCCATGGGAGAGGTTAGCACAATCGGACTGGATCTGGCGAAGAATGACTTTCAAGCGCATGGGGCTGATGCCTCCGGAGCGGTCCTGTTCCGCAAGAAGCTGCGGCGGCACCAGATCCTCACTTTCTTTGCGGCCCAGCCATCTTGCACGGTGGCGATGGAGGCCTGCGCCAGCTCGCACTATTGGGCGCGCGAGATCGGCAAGCTTGGTCACACGGTCCGGCTGATCCCACCGGCTTACGTGAAGCCGTTCGTCAAGCGGCAGAAGAACGATGCCGCGGATGCCGAGGCGATCTGTGAAGCAGCCCAGCGCCCGACCATGCGCTTTGTGGCGCCCAAGAGCGAGCAGACGCAAGCCGCCGCTCTCGTGTTCCGAGCACGTGATCTTTTGGTGAAGCAGCGAACCCAGATCATCAATGCCCTGCGCGGCCATCTGGCCGAGTTCGGCATCGTGGCGGCCAAAGGCCCGGCTCGGGTTCCGCAGCTTATGCATGCTGTTGAGGACCCAGCCGAACCAATCCCAGAGATCGCCCGATCGATCCTCCAGATGCTGATCGACACGCTCCGGGGACTGGACGAGCAGATTGCCCGTTTGGACCGGGAGATCGCCCAGCGGGCCAAGGAGAACGAGACGGCGCGTCGGCTGATGACCATTCCCGGGGTGGGCCCAGTGATCGCAGTGGCCCTGGCAGCCCTTGCGCCGCCGGCCGAGACCTTCAAGCGCGGTCGGGACTTTGCCGCCTGGGTCGGGCTTACACCCTTGCAGCGTTCGACCGGCGGCAAGCAGAAGCTGGGCGCGACCTCGAAGATGGGCGAGCGGACCTTGCGCCGCCTGCTGATCATCGGGGCGAACAGTGTCTTGCTCCAGGTCGCCCGCTATGGCGCTCCTGCCGGGTCGTGGATCGCCCGCATGGTCGCGCGGAAACCGCCCATGCTGGTGCGAGTGGCCCTGGCCAACAAGATGGCGCGCATCGTCTGGGCGCTGCTGGCGCGAGGTGAGGTGTATCGGGCTCCAGCCGCGGTGGCGTAAGCCCTCGCGGGTGTGAGGCTGTTGGGCGTGGGAAGAGCGAAGGAGAGAGATGGCGCAACGGTCAATGAGACGGGATCGGGACAACCAGCTTATCAACCAGTGCCGCGAGCACGTGTGTTTGATTTGGACCTGATCCGCGGACTCCCATCCGGGCCCGCGGCCAGTGAGCCGCATGACAGGCCGCACACATGGCAGCCCTGACCACGCGCTATCGACCCGAAGATTCTTCTTGCGTCACCAGGGGCGTCTACACATGGTTGATAATGCCGGCGCTCAATCAGGAACACATCTTGCGCTGACCCCATTCCGCTGAGCCAATCGCGCAAGCTCGGCCCCTCGACGATTCCATGATCCAAAGAGCGTCCAGGCGCGTCCGAGATCCCAGGGCCGTGAAAGGCAAGGGTAAGCGGACAATGCCGAAACCCGAGATAGAATTGACCCCAGACGGGTTTGTAAAGTGGTGGAAATGACCCCACCGGAACCAGGAGCGCTTGGATGCCTCTGACCACGGTGTGAGGAACTCCATCCAAGCTTGGATCAGAGCGGCCGAATGCCCATATCAAGCCTATGCCGCACAAGGGATCTTCGCCTCGCACCCTCGACCTGTTCGAGTACACCCTGACCGTACCGACACCTCGGTCCGAACCGGCTCCTGCCTCGACCGAGCTGTGGGAGCTTGCCAGTCTGTCTGATGCGCAACTGGCAAAGCACCTTGGCCAGCTTATGAATGAATTGCAGCGCCGGATGGAGGCGGGCAGGGGGAGCCGACCTGAGTTGAAGACGGCGGTAAGACATGCCAGCGAATTCCTTGAGCGCCACAGGCCGCACCCGTCAAAACAACGGGGCAAGTCCTCACGATCCGGCAAGACCTCATCCGCATTGCAGGAGGGGCAACGCAAGGCAGTGCAGGCCGCCCTTGCGGCGGGCGTGGCGCCGACCCAAGTCGCCAAGCACTTCGGCCTGTCGCTGGCGACCGTTCGCAAGGTGCTAGCAGAGGCTGCGTAAGCTCATCCCTGATTATCAGATGCTGCGATCAGCCAATGTCGGCGACTGCCGTCGGCAGACGGTGGCTCCAGGGACGAGCCTGCTCGATCTGCGCGGCAAACGAGAAGAGGATTTCCTCCTGTCCGAAGCGCGCGACAACCTGCACGCCGACAGGCAATCCGTCAGCTGTCCAATGCAACGGCAGGCTGGCCGCTGGTTGCCCAGTCATGTTCCAGATGGGTGAGAACGGCATGAACCGGAACGCGCGATCCGCCGCCTGCCGCAAGAGCGGCCCGTAACGCAGATACCGGCCGACTCCGAGGCGGGCTGCCAGTCCTTGCAGGACTGCCTCAAGCCCTCGTGGGTGCAGTTCTCCGTGCCGGACTGGAGGGCGGGCCAGGGCCGGCGTTAACAGCAGGTCATAGCGCTCAAAGAACCCGGCAATCTGGCGCGTGGCCCGGTGCAGACGCTCCAGCGTGACCGAGAGCTCCGCCGCCGAGAAGCCCCGCCCCAACTCGCGGCACAACCACGTGCTCTCCTCGACATCGCTGCGCCGGGCCCTGGTGCCGGTCATCTCCTCCGCAAAGGCAAACTCTTGCGAAACCGCTGCCAGAAAGGTGATCAGAAACCAGCTGAAGTAATCCTCCGGCACGGCAGGCGCGGCTTCCTCCACATGGTGGCCCAACTCGGCACAGAGCCTCGCCGCGTTCTCCACAGCCGTCCGACACTCCGGGTCCACTGGGGCTCCGTTGGGAGCGATGGAGCTGAAGGCAATCCGGAGCCGTCCTGGCGGTCTTGCCGCGGCTTCGGCAAAGGACCGTGCAGGCGGAGCAAGGCCATAGGGGGCGCCGAGATCAGGCCCCGCAATCGCGTCCAGCAGGCGGGCAGAATCGCGGACGCTGCGGGTCACAGCATGGCCGATGGCGGCGCCATGCCAACCCTCGCCGATATAGGGACCATTGGGAGTGCGGCCGCGGGTGGGCTTAAGCCCGAAGAGGCCACAGCAGGACGCCGGGATCCGGATCGACCCGCCCCCGTCGGTGGCATGGGCCATCGGCACCGAGCGGGCTGCGACGTGAGCCGACGACCCTCCCGATGAGCCGCCCGTGGTGCGCTCCAGCGCCCAAGGATTGTTGGCACGGCCGAAGTGTCTGGGCTCGGTCACCGGCGTCAGGGAGAGCTCGGGCACCTTGGTGCTGCCGAGGATGATCAGACCGGCAGCCTTGAAGCGGCCGACCAACTCGCTGTCCTGAGGCGGCACCCAGCCGCGCCAGATGCGGCTTCCGTTGTGATACGGGAGGCCGGCGGCAACGTGCATGTTGTCTTTGAGCAGAAACGGCACGCCGGCAAAGGGGGCGTCCACCCGGGGCTCACGGGCGGCCTGACGCGCCTGGTCCAGCGCCCACTCGGCCATGCCGGCCAGCTTCGGCTCAACCTGCTCCAGCCGCGCGATCGCGGTTTCGACGAGTTCGGCAGGACTGACGTGCCGTTGCCGCACGAGGTCGGCCAGTGCCGTGGCATCAAGGGTGATATAGTCCTCGGCTAGTCCCATTGATGCTTACCTGTCCTGCCGCTGTCGCCTGCGATACCAGCATCCTGGGACCAGCTCCGTCGTCCGCCCATGGATCAGAGGCCCCGGCCTGCCCGCGATGCCTCAGATTACCGTTTCCAGGGTGCCGAACCGCACCGGGATCACGGTTCGGGTCCTGATCCGCCCATCGTCGGCTTTGTCGATGACGGTGAGTTGTTGGATTTCCTCGGGGCCAAGCGGGAGGACCATACGCCCTCCTGGGGCGAGTTGATCCAGCAAGGCCGTCGGAGGCGCCTCCGCAGCGGCTGTGACCAGAATCTTGTCGAAAGGGGCGTGCTCGGCCCAGCCACGGGTGCCGTCGCCGACCCGAACGGCAACGTTCCCATAACCAAGTTGCGTCAGGCGCGCCTCGGCATGGCTGGCGAACTCCTCAACCATCTCAATGGTCCAGACCTGGCGGGCGAGTTCGGCAAGAACGGCAGCCTGGTAGCCCAGACCGGTGCCAACCTCGAGCACGGCCTGATGAGGCTGCGGGTCGAGGAGGTCTGTCATGAGAGCGCAGATGAAAGGCTGAGACACCGTTTTGTCGAAGCCGATCGGCAGAGGTGTGTCGTGATAGGCAATGGCCGCAAGCTCTGGCGGCACGAAGAGGTGGCGCCGCACCCGCCGCATGGCTTCGAGAACCCGCTCCCCAAGAGTGGCCTTGCCGATCTCCTCGCCCATGAGGTCGGCCTGAAGAGCAATCACCTCCACCATGTGCCGGCGCAGGATCGCGAGGTGCGCTTCCGTCATCGGCTTCATATCTGCGGGTCCCCATATGGCTGGCCAGAAGGAGGCATCACATCTTATGCTGATTGTGTCTGCGCTGCAGGAGTTATTCCCGCTACGCAGTTTGGGACGGGTGTATCTTTCAGACGAACCAAGCCACTCAGTGGTTTTCGTGGGGGCGCCGTTCCGGGCAGAGGTGATGTCGATCGTGAGGTCGAGAAGAGGACCTCTGACTTTTAATCAGAGGGTCCTGGGTTCGAGTCACAGCGCGCTCACCACTCCTCTACGGCTTATAGTTTAAGCGTTCTGGGAAAGATTCCCGGCAATTCCTGCTCAGCTTTTGTGGTGCGGCAGTCTTCTTCCGTGCGCACCGCGTGCGCACCAATGAAGAGGCTAATAGACAGAGCGTGGAAATCATAACGCTGGTGTGGAAGGTTGAGACCCTCCTCCGCTCCCATAGGATCAAGACCTTTCGGGACCTCTTATAGATTTTCTGTCAGAGGTTGTACCAACCTGGCTCCAACAAGTGTGCCCAACCTGCAGATATGATCCGGTGGCACATGCCAAGTTCGTCACGAATGGAACAACGCGTTGATCTAAGCCTTTGAAGCAGCTGGATCTTTGGTGTGTCCGATAGAGCTGTGTCTGTATCAGAGCCGCCAAAAGTGCGTATCGGGAGCTCTACGTACACGGATCGAGCACCCCGCCATAGTGGCTGCTAAGCCATACCACTACGGACACTCTGGTGATTTACTTGCGGGCGAGACAAGCTGCAGAAAGAAATAGGCAACGTTAGAATAGGACAATTTACTGTCCTCCAGACGTACACACGCGATCAGGTGGCGGATGTCATAGGGATGCCCGCAGAGCGGCGCGGCGGCGCATGGGACACCGGCTACGATGAGTGGCTTGGAGAAGTTTTTATCTTCGCGAACGTGGGAGTGGCCGGGCGAACGGGCCATGACTACCGCAACCGCTGGGCAGACAAGGATCTAGTCTGGTATGGCAAAACCCGAGCGAAGCGCGGTCAGCCGCAAATTGATCGCATCATCTCGAACACGGTGCCCGTGCAAATCTTCTGGCGTGGTATCAACAGAGCTCCCTTCACCTACGCCGGGCAGGGGATAGCTATAGCCGCGACGAACGATGCGCCAATTGAGGTGGTTTGGGCATTTGATGAGCACACCTTGCCGCTTGAGCCCAATGGCAAATTAGGCGATTCGAGCGTGCCAGTTTGGCGAAGGGGGCCGCCACCTGCGAAAGGGCAAACGACGGTCACGAAGGTGGACGGGTTCACCGAGGTTTATGTACTCCGCCTGTGGGACGAGAGCTTGGGCCTTGTAGACGTTCCCGAAGGGCATGTTGTCATAATGGTTGGTATCTCCAACGAGATCGAGAGGCGCTTGCGAGAACTCAATGCCGGATTCCCGCCAGGAAGCAAAACGCGCTGGACCCTTGCAAGTAGTCGCCGCGTTTCGAGTGCAAGAGATGCCTGGGAGTTGGAAGGAAAGTGCTTAGAACGATTAAGGCGAAACGGACAATGGATTGGCGGGGAGTTTGCGGCGGTTCCACGAGAGCTTCTCACGAAGCTGCTTGATGAATAGTCTGGGGGACGGCACCGTGGGAGCATCGTCCCTGACGGGCCGGAGCTGCTCCGAGAAGCCCAGTTGCGAGATTTTCCGCTTGGGGCACGGGGGAAGTCTGGGTTCGTGCCGTGTTCAATGGCCGCTCGCATTTTTTCCGCAAATTCTTCCGACCTGTAGTAGTATGACATGGAGATGAAGGAAGTACCCAAGCCCGCCGACCTCTCGGCCGTTGCCCCACGTTCACTACAGCCTTCCCAGGAGACCGGGGACGGAGAGCAAGTTGACGAGCGCGAAGACGGGTACGGCCACCTGTACGAAAACACCACAGATGGCCGCGTGCGCCACCTCCTAACGGTCGGGTGGTTGCATGATGTGGCACAGAACCTTCCTCGTGTTCCAGACGACTCGCAGTTCGACGTGGCGTACCGTGTGGCCCTGAACGTCCTTTCAGCCTTCTTCGGTCCTGCGTGGGCCATGAGACACGCGGTCCCAAACGGTGGACCCGATCTCGGCTTCCTACGGGCCAACGCCACTGATGACGAGGGGTTTAACCACCATTTGCTGCGCGTGATCTGGCTTGCTGAGATGCTGTTTAATTTCCAGCGCAAGCCGGGTCTTGAAGGTCCCCTGGACAATCTGAGGGCTGGCCAAATCGAGACGGCCTTCGCGGAACTGGAGGTCGGCAAGCTGCTCTCGCTTTACGACGTCGGGTTCCGTTTCGTCACACCTGAAGGTCGTAGAGGCGGGAAAAACCACGATATCGAATTTTTCCACCCCAATGGGGAGCTTTGCCCCGGTGAAACGAAGTGCAAGCTGGAGACGACGGACCTCAGCGACGGCACAATCAAGAGCACGCTCAATGAGGCTCGTAAGCAACTCCCTGAGAACGGGCCAGGAGTGATCTTCCTCAAAGCGCCGCAGGATTGGATGCAGGGGGACGGGTTTCGGGAGAACTTCTCACGGCTTGCTCGTGGGCTCCTCGCCTCAAGTCGGAGGTTGGTAGCGATTGTCGTCTACAGCTCCATCGTCGGCTTCAGAAGCAACGGTGAGATCGAGGCGGGTTTGACCGGCCGCGAAGTGAGAAGCCACACCCGCCAAGACGGGAAGGACTGGCGGATATTGACCCTCTACGAGGAGGACAAGCCGCTTGTCCCCCGAGGTTGGATCAGCCTGTCCGACCTGTTCCCACAGCGCAGCAGTTGATGAGCTGGACGGCCGAATGGCGACCTGCTGGAGGTTAACGGAGCAGGTACACAGAGTGTGTCGGCGAAGGCAGGAAACCCTTATCTCACAGCCCTATGAACAGGCTGACCGCCAGTCCTCTCCTGGGCATCATTCGTCTGGCCTAAGAAGCAGCCGCCAGAGCATCCGCGGGGGCATGGATCAACTCCTTCCGGCAGCCTAGAGAGAGGATGTTTAGTCCCGGCATTTGGTGGAGCGGGTCGAGCCTGAAGCGGTGCGGCCCGGCGCGCTGGAGGTCTGGCGGCTATTCGAGCAGTTGGGGCTCCGGCAGGCTCTCGTATCGAATTCAGACCGGATCGTGGTGAACGCGAACATCCAGGTGCTGGGCTTGGAAACGCCGGGCTTCATATCGGTATCGATCAATGACGTGGTGCGCGGCAAGCCTGACCCTGAGCCCTATGAGCGGGCGGCGACGCTTCTCGGGCTTCAGCCTCAGCAATGTATTGCCATCGAAGACAGCCCAACCGGAGCGCAAGCCGCCCTTGCGGCTGGAACCCACATCATCGCGTGGCCGGAGGATCGAGTGCTGGAGTTCCCGCCAAGCATCCGGCCCATCACCGAGCTTGAGCCGGCGGTCCAGGAACTCCTCCGATCTGCGGCTTGAAGGGGACTGCACACGATGATCCCGTTGGGCACGCACGGGGAAATCGATGGCCCGTCCCCGGCGTGGCGCTGAAGCGACGCAAGTTCATCACCTTACTGGAAGTGGTAAAGCGCACCCTGTTCCGGAATCACGAACTGGACCCCGAGATCGTTGCCCGCCTCGAGTTCTTGGCGGATTGCTACCTGAGGCTGCTCATCGGTCAATGAGTACTTGATGTGGCTCACGACAACCGGCAGTCCCTTCAGGACATTGCCGCCAGCTGAATGATCCAGAACATGCAGCGTCTTGTGGATCCACCTCGGTGTCAGGTGCCCGAACAGCAGATTGTCCGGCCGGTCGCTGGTATATGACACTTCCAGGATAATCGCCTTCAGTTTTCGCTGCTTTACCTTGTCGGCAACGGCCTTCCAGATGTTCTGCATGTTGGAAACCTTCTGGACCTCGTCCGGTCCAGTGTCCCCAAAACACAGGATAGCATCGTCTCCGCTTTCGATGAGGAAGGCAGTGGATTCGGCTCCTCCATGGTTGAGCGGGAAGGGGGTGACGGTCATCTTGGTACCAGCGAGGTCCTTGGCTTCTCCAGGCTTCAGATCCTCCAAGTGATACTTCTTCAGCTGCGGCTGCTGGCCACGGTCCAGCATGTTCGGCCAGGCCTTCCAGTTGAAGTAGGTCTGCTCGATCTCCGCACTCACTGACGGCAGGCTGTAGATGGTCTTGTTGCTGTCATCCGGCGATGCGATCACCAGTCCTGCCAGGTGGTCGAGATGGGCATGGGTGATCAGATAGCCCTTGATGTCATTCTTTAGCACATGGCCAACGACGCTGTCGGTGGAGCCTTCAGGCGCCTTGACATCCCTGAAGGCACCCTTGTCCTGAGCGACCTTCAATCCGTTGACCAGACTGCCGGCATCACACGCGATGGCATTGCGGTCCCCGTGCGGCCGAATGAGATAGGAACTGAGATTGCCGTCCTGAATGCCGCCCAAAGCGCCGAGGACAATCACGTCGAAGCCTTGCCCCGACACAGCAGCAGTGGGCATCAGAAGCAGGGATATTGAAGCAAGCGATGGGATCAGCCTCATGAAGGCTCCGCTACTTTCAGATTAACGTTCGCATGAGAAATGCTGGCACAGGAGAGAGATGAAAGCCAACTGTTATCCTTGTGTTATTGGCATACGAATAGACAATGGCCGGTAAGAACAGGATGTACTCGAATGCTTTCAACAGGGCAGTTCGGTATGGCAAAACTTCATCAAGGTGACATTGCTGAAGGCGGGTAGTAGAGAAGGGAATGTCTCATGAGCTGTTCAACGCCTTTCCTCGGCTGTGCGCTATTGACCGCGCTGTTTCTGGTGGGCGCCGCCCATGGAGCGACGGGCCAGGATCCTAAACCTGTTCATTACACCTGCGCCGATGGCACAAAGCTACAAGCCATGTTCTCTCCCCCAAGCACCTCACTGGGATCCGTAAAGCTCGCCTATGCCGGATCCTCGACCGAGACGACGCTCCCGCAGGCCCCCTCTGCGGACGGAGGCCGGTATATGCAGGGTGACGATGAGTTCTGGATCAAAGGGGAGGGGGCCACTCTGACCCGAGCGGGTAAAGCGACAACATGCAGAACCAGCAGCTAGGCTAGGCCTGCCGGCCAGCCTGCTGAAGGTCTGAGAATGCGCGGTGAGCGGACCTTCGTGGCCCCACTCTTAAAGGCAGATTTTGACCCATAGGAGACTTTCCACTGGTTGCAGCACCTCACTCAACAAAGCGAGATTGCGTCAGCCCTGCATCCCGGACTGTCTGTTCCGCCAGATCGCTGGTGTCGTGACGAGCAGCGTATAGAATGCCGGATATGAGGGTTCTGGCGCTCGATCATCTGGTTCTCGCGGTGCACGATGTCGCGCGCACGTGCCGCTTTTACGAGCGGGTTCTGGGCATGGAGCCGAAGCAGGAGCGTCCTGGCAAGTGGTCGCTGCACTTCGGAACTCAAAAGATCAGCCTGCGGGATGACCAGGCTGCCCCAACATTGCCCGTGACACCGTTCCAGGCAGCGGCAACTTCTGTCTTCTGACCAGCATGCCCATTGAGAAGGTGGTGGCGCATCTCGAGCGTGAGGGCGTGGCGATCGTTGAGGGACCTGGCGAGCGTGCAGGTGCGACAGGAACTCTCCTGTCAGTCTACTTCAAGGATCCGGACGGCAGTCTGGTCGAGATCAGCAACTATCTTCCGTGAACGACTGTGTGCGGGAATTTATCTATCGACCTGCAACGGCTGACTGGCAGGGCCTGATCTTCTTGCGGCAGCCTTGCCCCCAATCCTGGATTCTCATTCCGATCCCCCCTGGCAACCTCTCAAACCAGAACCGGAAATTCAGGGCGCGTCACACGTCTGAAACAGACCACATCAGACAATGTGACCTCCTCGACAACCTTGGAGGTTATGATGTCCACTTTCACCCGGCGAAGCTTGCTCCAGACCAGCGCCGCCGCCGCGCTTGCCGCGCCCTTCACCGGGTTCAGCACCTCCGTAAGCGTAGCCCAGGGCGCACCCTTGTTCAGGTTCGGCGTTGTGGCTGATCCCCAGTATGCTCCGGTGCCGCCGCGCCGAACGCGGTTCTACTCGCATAGCCTATGGAAGCTGAGCGATGCGATCGAGTTCTTCAACGGGCAGGAGGTGGAGTTCGTGGTTACACTCGGTGACATCATCGACCGGCACTGGGAAAGCTATGACCATATCCTCCCGATCTATGATCGCCTGAAGCACCCTTACTTCTTCCTCCTCGGCAATCACGACTTCGAAGTGGCTCCGGATTATCTCTCATCGGTTCTGCGGGTGACAGGCCTGAAGCGCGCCTACTATGACTTCACGGGCGGTGGATACCGGTTCATCGTCCTCGACGGCAATGACATCAGCCTGTTTGCCCATGCCAGGGACACCACGAAACACAAGTTGGCTGCCGAGAAGCTGGACCAACTCAAAGGCGCCAACGCTCCCAATGCCCAAACCTGGAACGGAGGCATGAGCGAGGAGCAATTTACATGGCTCAAGCAGACCCTGGATCAGGCTGAGGCGGCAGGCGAGAAGACCATCATCTTCAGCCATTACCCGGTCTACCCTGTGAACGAACACAATATGTGGGATGATCAGCGCGTCGTCGATCTCGTGTCGGGATACAAGAACTTTGTTGCCTACATGAACGGCCACAACCATGCGGGGAACTACGGCACCACCGCTAGCAAGCACTTCCTGAACTTCAAAGGAATGGTCGAAACGCCGGCCCAGACCGCCTACGCGGTGGTTGAGGTTTATTCAGACCGCCTGGAGGTGAAGGGCTACGGGCTTGAGGACAGCCGAACGCTCCGCATTGGATAGCGCCGTCCCGAGAGGGGTCGAGTGTGTTCTGACCAACGGGCGGCTCTACCGCTAGTCTTTTCTATAACAGCATACAGCGAGCAGCCAGAGCAAAATCATCAATGCGGCTGGTCATCGCGCCATTGCAGCGTGCTGGGTCGGTGACGCAACTGAACGCGGTATGCACGATGTCGAAGGTGGGCCTCTGTACGACTTTCCAGACCCTGAACCGAGCACGATAAGGCTTCAATTAGCCTGTAAGCACACGTTCTTGCTAAGTAGTGCGTTACCGTACATTCAGGCATAGATCTTGCGCTAATGACTACAAGGTCACCAGGTGGCAGCGCGTCAACGTTCCCTCATTTCGACCGCAAGGAAATCGATGAACCGGCGCACGGCGGGCAGGAGCCCGCGGCGGGACGGAAAGACCGCATGGATGATGCCCCTCGGCGGCGACCAGCCAGGCAGCAACACCTCTAGGTTCCCACAAGCGAGGTCCGGCGCCAGGATGTAGTCCGGCAGTTGCGCAATGCCGACACCGTCCAGCACGGCTTGGCGCAAGGTCATCATCTCGTCGGTAGTCAGTCGTGGCTGATGGGGCACCGCTTCCACCGTTCCGTCCGGTCCGATCAGCCGCCATGCGTGCTCGCCACCGGCCAAGCTGAAGCCCAGGGTCTCGAAGCGGGTCAGGTCGGCAGGCAACTGGGGGCGGCCCAGTCGATCGAGCAGCGCCGGGCTCCCGACCAGCAGCTGGGCACTCTCTCCCAGCACTTTCATGACCAAGTCCGAACTCTCCAACGGTGGCAGTCGGACCCGCAGCGCCACGTCGAAGCCCTCCTCAATCACGTCGACGCGCCTGTTCGTCACCTCGTAATGGATCCGCACCCGCGGATGTTCTGCGAGGAAGCGCGAAACCAGTGGTGCCACGGTGGTCAGGCTGAGCATCACCGGGCAACTCACCCGAATGAACCCCTGCGGCTCGGCTTGGACGCGCTCGACCGCCTCCTGCGCCGCCTCGGCCTCGGCCACCATGGCGAGGCAGTGCCGATGGTAGTCCTGCCCGACCTCGGTCACGGCAAAGCGGCGGGTCGAACGCTGAAGCAACCGCACGCCGAGCCGCTCCTCCAGCAACGACACGCGCCGGCTCAGGGTAGACTTGGGAATGCCGAGCATCCGGCCGGCGGGCGCGAAGCCCTTATGCTCCACCACCTTGGCGAAGAAGTAGAGATCGTTGAGGTCCTGCATGGCCGCCCACCGTCGTTCCATGGTTGGAACAGTGAGTGCCACGGCAGTCGTCTAATGGCAACGTCGTTCGACGACTATGTTCGGTGGGACAGCAAGGACGGCCCTTTGGACCAGTCCCGGAGGATTCCATGACCACGACGCTTCTTCACATCGACTCCAGCGCCCTCGGCGACTTGTCCACCTCGCGCAAGCTGACCGCCTCCATTGTGAGCGCCTGGCAGCAAGCCGACCCTCACCTTCTGGTCACCTATCGCGATCTGGCGGCCGCGCCCCCGGCCCACCTGACCGGGCGCGTGATGATGGCGATGCGCTCCCGCGACCTGACGGGCCTGAGCGACGAGGAGCGGGTGCAGATTGCGCTCTCGGACGAGCTGGTCGAGGAGTTGCTCGCCGCCGACGCGGTCGTGATCGGGGCACCCATGTACAACTTCAGCCTGCCGACACCGCTCAAGGCCTGGATCGACCGCATCGCTCAGGCCGGCCGCACTTTCAAGTACACCGAATCTGGCCCGGTGGGGCTCGCCGGGGGCAAGCGCGTCGTGATCGCCTCCTCGCGGGGTGGGAGGTACGCCGGCACGCCCCTGGAGGCCGCCCTCGACCACCAGGAGGCCTACCTGCGTGGTGTGCTCGGCTTCACGGGCATCACAGACGTCGCCATCGTTCGCGCCGAGGGCACCAACATGGGGCCTGAGGCCGTGGAACAAGCGATGATCTCGGCGCATGAGCAGATCGACCGCCTGTTCGTTACTTCGCTGGCGGCCTGAGGTTCAGGAGGAAAGGCATGCTCTACAAGGCCGAAAGAACTCCCCTGGTGATCGACCAGGGGAAGTTTGTCGTCCATGCTGCCATGCCGGGGCTCAACATCCCCGGCCATCCTGACCATGGTTATGGCCCACTCGCACTGATTGCCGAGTCGTTCATGGCTCCCGACACTTGGATCACGATGCACGAGCACGTGCAGGACGAGATCATCTCCTATGTGCCCCATGGCGTCATGCGGCACGATGACCGCACGACGGGCAAGCTCATCACCGACCCGGACCACCTCATGGTCATGAATGCAGGCCGCAGCTTCTGGCACGAGGAGCGCACGCTCGCCGGTGACCTGCCGCTTCGGATGTTGCAGATCTTCGTGCGGCCGCACACGCTTGATCTGGAGCCTCGCATCCAGCATGGACCGCTGGCGGCTCCCGAGCCCAACCGGTGGCGGCATCTCGTCGGCCCGGAAGGGGGCGCTGCTCCGTTCTTTGTGCGCAACGACATCGACCTCCACGACATCCGTTTGGAGGCAGGCGCATCGGCGGCGCTTCCACATAGGCCAGGGTGGAACCGGTATTTCTTCGTTTATGCTGGCAGGGTCGAGGCGGAAGGCACGCGGTTCGCCCAGGCCGAGAGCGGATTGACAACTGACTCGGCCGAGTTGGTCCTTCGGGCCGTTGAACCTGCGCTCGTCGTGGTGTTCGTGATCAACCCCGAGGCCCGGATCACGCGGGGCGGCACGATTGGGGACGGCGCCGTCCGATTTCTGACCAAGACTGCGCAGCGTTCGGCAGCAGGGCTCGTCGCCTAGCGAAGCAAGGCGGCCCGTCAGGATGGCCGCCATAGCTTTGCCTTACCCTGCCGTCCATTCTGCCTCATCGGACGTGACCAGATCGCGAAGGTTTGGGTCAAACCAGGAAGCCGCCTCTACGACGGGGTCTACCATGAGTACCTCGGCGACTTCTCTGAAATAAGCATCGTGCCCGCTTGCAAGATTTGCGCCCGCGTCCTGGCACGCTTCTCCCGCTCGATCTACGTCATACGGGCCATGTCGGTTTCCGCTATCTGCAATCCTAACCGCATCATTCACTATGCTGGTATATTGACTATACGGTCATAATGACTTATTAGTCTGTTTCTACATTGGCTAAGCCCTGGGCGTTCGCCCGACAGTGACCAACTTTACCAGTCGGTGCTGCGGGTGCTCGCGGCGTCATCACGACCCGCAATGTAGAAGTGAGCAAATCGTGTAGGCGGTACAGCCCATCTTCTTGATTGTCCAAGGTCGCCATGGGACGCAGGCCGATCTCAGAGCCAACGCTTAAAGCAGTGGAAGTTTAGGCGTTTAAGGGCACTAACAGTGGCCAGGTACACCACGAGTTTTACCCGCTGGACTGATGATAATTAGGTCAAAAGATCGAAGACAGATAGTTGCCAAGATAAGCACCACTAAGTCAATGACTTCAATTAGTGTATTTCAAAAGCCCTTCTTATGCAGGACGAAGTTATGCATACGACAACCAACAACTCCATACTCATTGTAGACAGCAACCCATGTTTTCGCGAGAGTCTCGCCCGGACATTCCGTTCCGCCAACTACAATGTTTTTATAGCCAATACAGGTGAACAAGCCTTCTTCATCTTGAGACGGCGGTCACAGTGCATTAGCTGGCTCTATAGTCGCGCGGTTCTTCCCGGCCTCATTGATGGCTGGATCCTGGCAGACCAGTACCACGAATTTCGTCCGAACCGCCAAGCGGTTATCGCTGCGCACGATGCACGTTTCACTGCTCGAGGCGATATTGTCCTGAAAGAGCCCACGGTTGCCGTCGTGGCAGAGACGATTTGGGCTTTGATCAGATCGGAGCAGTTGGCTTCGACAACTGCCACCAACGAATTGGGCAAGCATCAACGCGCAGCGTGAGTGATGCGGACACGATGTACTTATCGCCCTTTGGTGAGCCTTGGAACACAGCACGACTACCACGGAGAAATCGAATGTCGTTGTCTATTGAAACTGACGTTGGAGGAACCACGTTGGTGGATCCCTGCGTCGACAGGATCGAGCAACTTTTGTTTCGAGCTTACGCAAGGATTGTTTTTATGGCCGGGAATCCTGCCAGGCCACGGACAGTGATTGTCGCCCAGTTCGGCTCGCTTGAAGTGCGGTTAAATGAGCTTTCTGATGCATACAAATCGCAGGCTATGCCACCGCTATGGGTTGAGATTTACTCCCACGCCAACTGCTCGATAACTGATAGTTACGGGATGTTTGAGTTCAACGAAGACGAGTTATCTCAGGCAGTCGAACTGATAGTATCGTCATGTCGGGAGGCTCACTGCCGGCAAGAGTTCTGTCGAACGCGTCTGCAAGTCGGTCGGGCTGGTCATATTCATGCTTGATCCGGGCGGATGAGTGCCAAGAAGTTGATCATGACTGGATCGTTAACGTCCCGACTGAACACGACGTCGGTTCCTATCTCCATCGTACTGCCGGAGATGTGCCTGCAGATCATCTGCTCCATGCGGTTCCCCGGCGGTCGTGACAAAATAGAGGACGCGGCGCAAGTTCATTGATATATTTTTTCAATCATAACTCTAAAAACAATATATTAGACCTGGGGTAATCTAGTGATGTACGCACTGCTGCTAATCCACCCGTGTGCGGAGGCCAGATTGCTGCTGCAACTAGCCTACTGATGCAGATCGCCATCGAGCCGATTGGCCATCGCAGCGGTGCCACACCAAACGAAGAGCTCGAGCTCTGATCGGTCTGCACGGCGGCAGCGACTACAGGCCGTTGAGGCGAAGGAATACCTGCTATGAACATTCAAATTCAACCGCATCTCACTGCCGCCAAACGACACCTCCCCTTCGAATGCATCGCGCTCGTGTTGCAAGGTGGCGGTGCGCTCGGGGCCTACCAGGCCGGAGTCTACGAAGCGCTCGCGGAGGCCGGCATTCATCCCGACTGGGTCGCCGGCGTCTCTATCGGCGCCATCAACTCAGCCATTATCGCGGGGAACGAGCCGGCCGAGCGGGTCGCCAAGCTCCACACCTTCTGGCAGGAAATCTCCGCCAATCCGCTGCTCGACTGGTCCACTGCCCTCCATAGCATCACCCCCAAAGGGGACCTCGTGCGTGCATTCTTCAACCAGGTGAGCGCGACCTGCGCCCTCGTCGGTGGGGCCGCAAGCTTTTTCACGCCCCGGCTGCCGGTTCCCTGGCTGCACCCGGACGGTGCCCACGAAGCAACGAGCTTCTACGAGACCAAACACCTGAAAAGCACCTTGGAGCGGGTTGTTGACTTCGACCGGATCAATGCGGGCGCGATGCGATTCAGTGTCGGCGCTGTGAACGTGCGCACTGGAAATTTCGTCTATTTCGATAACACGACGCACACGATCCGCCCTGAGCACGTGATGGCAAGCGGATCGCTGCCGCCCGGCTTCCCAGCGGTGGAGATCGAGGGCGAATACTACTGGGACGGCGGCCTCATCTCGAACACGCCGTTGGATTGGGTGGTCGATGCGGGCCCGCGGCAGGACACACTCGCCTTCCAGATCGACTTGTGGAGCGCCCACGGCGAACTGCCCCGCAATCTGGCCGAGGTCGCGACGCGGCACAAGGAAATCCAGTATTCCAGCCGGACGCGAGCCAGCACCGACCAGTTCAAGCGCGTGCAGCGCCTGCGCCATGCGCTCGCTAGCCTCCTGTCAAACCTGCCGGACGACCTGCGAACCACCGAAGAGGCGAAGCTCCTCAGCTCGGAGGCGGATCGCAAAGCGTACAACATCATCCAGATGGTTTACCGGTCGAAACACTACGAAAGCCATTCAAAGGATTACGAGTTTTCCCGGCTGTCCATGGAGGAGCACTGGCGTGCCGGCTATCACGACGGAGTGCGTACGTTGCGCCATCCCGAGGTATTGCAGCGGCCCGACAATCAGGACGGGGTCCATACATTCGATTTCCTTAAGGATGGACGGGAATAGCGTGCGAAGGGCTGGAGCAGGCTTACGGCCCCAGCAACTGCTCAATCAAATACAGGAGAATTTCAGGTATGCACGAAGACACTGTCCGGACCAGAGCATTCGCGATGCCTCTGAACAGTCCAGCCTACCCGGTCGGGCCTTATCGCTTTCGCAACCGGGAATATCTGATCATCACTTACCTGACCGACCCGAAAAAGCTCCGAGAGCTCGTCCCGGAACCGCTCCAGGTCGACGAGCCGCTGGTGAAGTTCGAGTTCATCCGCATGCCGGACTCAAACGGGTTCGGCGATTACACCGAGAGTGGACAGGTCATTCCCGTCTCGTTCCGCGGCCGCAAGGGTAGCTACACCCACTGCATGTTCCTCAATGACCATTCGCCCATTGCTGGGGGGCGTGAGCTATGGGGCTTTCCCAAAAAGCTTGCCAACCCCACCCTGCGCACGGAAGTCGATACCCTGGTCGGTACACTCGATTATGGACCGGTCCACATCGCGACCGCCACGATGGGCTACAAGCATCGGGCTGCCGATGTCGGAAGCGTCATGGCTTCACTTCGCGAGCCCAACTTCCTGCTCAAGATCATCCCGCATGTCGACGGTACGCCTCGCATCTGCGAGCTCGTCGAGTATTACCTGGAGGACGTCGACTTGAAAGAGGCCTGGACTGGTCCGGCATCCCTGAACCTCTGGTCGCACGCCCTGGCGCCGGTCGCGGAGCTGCCGATCCTGGAGGTGGTCTCGGCGACCCACATTGTGGCCGACCTGACGCTCGGACTCGGCAAAGTCGCGCATGACTATCTGGCGCCATCCGAGCCGACTCGCTTTCCAGTGAGACACTATGAACTTGCCGAATGAGGTCTCACCTGGTGGTGACCTTCGGCCAGGGGAGCATCGCTGAACTGACTTACCTGATCGGGCTCTATTGCCTCGTCGTGATCATCTCAATGGCTTCGCCGTGCTGGTGCCGGAAGATGCTTGAGGACCTACGACGAACTTAGGACGAACCTTGCAGAAGATCGGCGCTCAAGACGAGCGCTTTCAATGAAACGATCGGACCCAACAAGAAGGAGGCTTCGATGACTCTTCGCTCTAAATCCGCCGTTGTGACCGGCTCGACCAGCGGGATCGGGCTGGCCATTGCCCGGGCGCTCGCCATGGATGGCGCAAATGTATTGATCAATGGCTTCGGCGACCCGCAGGACATTGAGAAGGAACGGGCTGGCCTCGAGGCGGAGTTCGGAATCAAAGCGATCTATTCGCCCGCTGACATGTCCAAACCGGACCAGATCGCCGGCATGGTCCGTGTGGCCGAGGAGACCTTCGGGGGCGTCGATGTGCTCGTCAACAACGCCGGTATCCAGTTCGTCTCGCCGGTCGAGGATTTCCCGGTCGAGAAGTGGGACCAGATCATCGCCATCAACCTCTCATCTGCCTTCCATGCCATCCGGGCTGCCGTGCCGGGAATGAAGGCGCGCAAATGGGGGCGTATCATCAATACGGCCTCGGCCCATTCCCTCGTGGCCTCGCCGTTTAAGGCCGCCTATGTGGCTGCCAAGCACGGCACCGCTGGCCTGACCAAAACGGTGGCTCTCGAACTCGCGACGGACGGTGTCACTGTCAACTGCGTCAGCCCGGGCTATGTCTGGACGCCCTTGGTCGAGAAGCAGATCCCCGACACTATGAACGCACGCAGGCTGACGAAGGAGCAGGTGATCAACGATGTCTTGCTCAAGGCACAGCCGACGAAGCAGTTTGTAACCGTTGATCAGGTCGCAGCGCTCGCCCTCTTCCTGTGCTCCGACGCAGCGAGCCAGATCACCGGCACCAACCTGTCTATGGATGGCGGCTGGACGGCGGAGTGACGGGTCGAGCCAGGAACTGCATGGGGTGCCCCGCTGTCTTGCAGGGCTGCCGGCAGATTGAACAGAATTTTCTGCCCGACGTCGCAACCCGCAACACGGAGGAGCCATGATCCAGGCCCGAATGGGAACGCTCCGCCGGCGAACCTTGACGTATCTTTGGTTTTCCGGATGGATCACGTGCCCCCGTGTCGCTTTCTTTTGGCATTATGCCGATCCGGCCGGACGATCTCCAGGAAGTTGATCACGGCTGGATCGTCAGCCTCCCGGCGGAACACGACGTCGGTTCCGACCTGCATCGTGCTCCCAGAGATGGGCCTGTAGACGACGTGCTCGCCGATGCTGACCGAGCTGACCGACGAGGGAACGATGGCCACTCCCAATCCGGCTCCGACAAGGCTCACGAGTGAAAACCCGCTGCGCACTTCATATGCGACACGTGGCACGAACCCGACCACCAACTGGATCAACGAGCGGTCCTGTTCAATGTCCGATCCGACGTAGACAATGAACGGTTCATCCGCGAGTGCCTCTCGCGGAATTCGGCTACGCTTCGCAAGAGGATGGTCAACTGGAAGCGCCACCCTCAGCGGCCATTCCGCCAAGCGGATCGCATTCAGTTCTGGCGGCAGCTTCCCGGTAGGGCTGTCAACAAAGCTGGCTATGAACCCGATATGGATACGACCTTCCAGGAGCTGTGCGATCTGTGTGCTCGGATGGAGTTCGTGGAGCCCGAGTTCGACGTCGGGAACCCGTCGCTTGTACTGCCGCAGGATTCCTGACAGTACACCGGAATAAGACGTGTCTGTGGAGTAGCCGATTTCGACGCGACCGATCTCGCCGCGTCCGGCCCGGCGGGCCACGACGGCGGCATGCTGCGCCTGTTCAAGGGTGCGGCGGGCCTCCTTGAGGAAAAGGCGGCCTGCCTCTGTCAAGGTCACCACCCGGTTGGTCCGGCTGAGGAGCTGGACACCCAGCGTGTCCTCCAGGGCCTTGATCTGGATACTCAGGGCCGGCTGCGCGATGTGAACCCGCTCCGCAGCCCGGCCAAAATGCAATTCCTCGGCGGTCGCGACGAAGTACCGGAGCTGACGCAGATCCATTGATAGGTTTCTCTAATCGTAGTGCCAAAAATAATATATTAGATCTGGGCTATATGGGCAACTAATCCCTATCCCTGCCTTCGCACAGGATAGATTGATGCCCATGATCGCCCGCCCACGCACCGTCGACAACAAGCTCGTCGGACCAGCGGCTAAACAAAGCTTGACCGGCCAGAGCGTCATCGCCACGTCAAAGCTCGCTTACCAGACCGGGATGCGCACCTCCGATCCGGGCGTCACAGCGACTGCGGCAACGGAAGCGAAGATCGCCCATATCGATAGCGACAACGGCATCCTGCTCCCTCGTGGTGGCCCGATCACCCAGCTCCGGAAGCACGGCGACGTCCTTGAGAAAAGCGAGGCTCGTTTCCGTACCCTTGCCAACATGATTCCATCCATCGTCTGGACCGCGGCTCCCGACGGCACGATGACCTTCGTCAACGATCAGTGGTTCAGCTTCTGTGGCATCACGCCTGAACAGAATGCCCGCTGCTGGCCCGCGTTGGTGCTCCATCCCGATGATCAGGCCCGCTGCATGGAGGCGTGGACCGCCGCGCGGCAGAGCGGACGCGACTTCGAAATTGAGACCCGCATCCGTCGCAATGACGGTGCGTACCGCTGGTTCCTGACCCGGGCCATTCCGGTTCGGAATACTGAGGGAACCATCACGGCTTGGTTTGGGACAAGCACCGACATCCATGACCGCAAGCTCACTGAAGAGGCCCTGCGTGCCAGCGAGGCGCGGTTCCGCGCCATTGTCGAGACCGCCAACGAGGGGATCTGGCTAGTCGGCGCGGATGCTCGGACGCAGTTTGTGAATGCCCGCATGGCGGCCATGCTGGGCTGTACACCGGACGAAATGATCGGGCGTTCGGCGCTGGAGTTCACCTTCCCCGAGGACGAGCCGATCCACCGCGATCGAGTCGGCCGCAATCTTGCAGGCGAATTCGAGCAGTTCGAGATCTGCTTTCGGCGTAAGGACGGCGCGGCCATTCCTGTCTTGGCCGCCACCAGCGCCTTGCGTGACGAGGCAGGACAGATCTCAGGTGCATTGGGCATGTTCTCCGACATGAGCGAGAAGTAGCGTCTGGAGGAGCAGCAGGCCCTGCTTATGCGCGAGCTCCATCACCGGGTGAAGAACACCCTGAGCACGGTGCAGGCCTTGGTGAACTCCACGGCCCGCAACGCGCCCTCGGTTCAGAACTTCAGGGACTCCTTGACCCAGAGGATCATGTCCCTCGCACAGACCCACACACTCTTGTTCGACAACGAAATGGCGGGCGTGCAGCTACGGGATATTCTGCGCAGTGAGCTCGAGCCTTATGACGATCAGACCGGCACACGCGTCATCCTGACCGGACCGGACCTGGACGTGCCCTCCCACCTGACTCTGGCGGTCGGGATGGCGGTGCATGAGCTGACGACAAACGCGGCGAAATATGGAGCACTGTCCAGTCCGCAGGGACGCGTTCATGTCACATGGAGCTTGCCTGCCGCGGACGTCGAGGAGAGTAAGATCCGGTTCGAATGGATGGAGCAAGGCGGCCCTCCCGTGGCCGTGCCGGACCGCAAGGGCTTTGGAACAACGCTGCTGGAGCGAGTGCTCAGCCGTCAGCTCGGCGGTGAGGTTGAGGTGGCCTTCGCGCCGGAGGGGCTCCAGGTGCGGGTTGAGGCGGCCTTAGTGGGCGGGGCGCGGTCATGATTACCTGCACCGGATGAGGCACAACCCTCGGCGCTGTCGCCTTTGGACAACCAATCCAGCAGGCGCGCGAGTACCGGAGCCAACCCAAGTCCTTTAATATATTTTGCCAATCGCAAGCCTAAAAACAATATATTGGACCGGACCATGTAACAAGCCTATCCCATCCTCATGGGCAATGGTTCTCGAGGACATCAGGGAAAGAGCACGCCATGGCATGCAGTCGTCAATGGCATAAATCAGTCTGTTGCTTGGCAATGTTTGCCGTGACAGGCCTGGTCGGCTGCCAGCAACAAACCAGCCGATCGGAGAATTCTCCGATTGTGGTTCAAGTCGAGACGGCCACGCTGGCCGAGTATGCCCCAACGGTGCGGCTGACCGGCGAAGTCCGTGCGCAGGTCGAGAGCGATCTGTCCTTTCGAGTCGGGGGCCGCATCACCGAGCGCCTAGTCAATGTCGGCGACCACGTGAAGGCCGACCAGGTGCTGGCCCGACTCGACCCGCAGCAGCAACAGGCGACCCTGACCGCTGCTGAGGCCGCCGTCCAGTCCGCTGGGGCCGTTCTCCGCGAGGCGACCTCCACCTACGAACGCCAGAAGGCGTTGCTCGCCCAGGGCTACACGACCAAACGGGAGCACGATCAGGCTCAGGAAGCGTACCGTACGGCGCAGGCTGCCCTCGACACCGCACGGGCCCAGTTCGGCACAGCCCGCGATCATCTCTCCGACACGGTGCTGCGCGCCGGCGCTTCCGGCGTCATTACGGCCCGCAATGCCGAGACGGGGCAGGTCGTGCAGGCGGCACAGAGCGTCTTCTCGATCGCCCAGGACGGACCGCGCGACGCGGTCTTCAACGTCTACGAGTCGATCTTCACCCGCGAGCTCGCCAATCCCGCCATTGCGCTGACGCTGGTGTCCAATCCGGCTGTAACAGCCAAGGGCGCCGTGCGTGAGATCTCCCCGACCGTGGACAGAGCCACCGGGACCGTCAGGGCCAAGGTCGCCATCGAGCAATCGCCGGCAGCGATGACACTCGGAGCCGCCGTCGTCGGCGAGGGCCGGTTCCAGACCCACAAGCTCGTGGTGGTGCCGTGGAGTGCTCTCTCGAGCGGAAACGGCCAGCCGGCCGTGTGGGCTGTCGATCCCCGGAGCAAGACAGTGTCGCTGAGGCCGATCACTGTTGAAGGCTACGAGACCGGAAAGGTCATCGTGCGTAAGGGGCTCCAGCCCGGTGAGATCGTCGTCACTGCGGGGGCGCAATTGCTGCGGCCCAACCAGGTTGTTGCGTTCGCCCAAGGAGCGGCCTCATGAAGCCTAAACCTTTATCTTTGGCTACCCTGGGCATGATGGCCCTGCTCGCCGCCTGCCAGGAAGAGCACCACGCCGAGGCGCCGGCGCCCCGACCCGTTCTCACCGTTGTTGTCGCCCCGCAGACGGCACGGACCGTGGGCTTCGCCGGAACTGTCGAGCCCCGGTACAAGTCCGACCTCGGCTTTCGGGTGCTCGGGCGCATCATCAGTCGTGACGTCAATGTGAGCGACATCGTCAGGAAGGGGCAGCGCCTGGCCACGCTCGACCCGCTCACCTACCAGCTGGCGGTGCGATCGGCGCAGGCCGACCTGGCCAGCGCGACCGCCCGCCTCGAGAATGCCGCTTCGACCGAGGCCCGCCAGCGCACGCTGCTGCAGCAGAACATTTCCACCCAGGCGCAGTATGATGCCGCCAAGCAGGCCCGCGAGTCTGCAGAGGCCGGTGTCACGAGCGCCAGGGCAAACCTCGACAAGGCCGAGGAGCAGCTCGGATACACTGAGCTTCGCGCCGACTTCGCCGGAGTGGTCACCGCCACCGCAGCTGAGCTCGGGCAGGTGGTCCAGCCGGGACAAACGGTCGTCTCCGTGGCTCGCCCGGACATCCGCGAGGCGGTGGTCGACCTGCCCGAGAGCATCGGGCGGGATCTCAGGCCGGAAGCCCGCTTCGATGTCGCTCTGCAGCTGGATCCCTCGGTTCAGGCTGGCGGGTCGGTGCGGGAGATTGCGCCACAGGCGGATCCCGCCACCCGTACGCGGCGTGTGCGGATCACGCTCGACAACCCACCCGAGAGCTTCCGTCTCGGAACGACGATCACCGCCACGGTCACGACGCAGGCAGTGCCGGGGATCGAGTTGCCCGTCTCGGCCCTGTTGGAGCGGGACGGCAAGACGATGGTCTGGGTCGTCGATCCGGACACCCGGACAGTGTCGACCCGGGACGTGACGATTGTCGCCCGGGATGGATTCTCCGTCCGGGTTCTGAACGGGCTCACCCGCGGTACGCGCGTGGTCACCGCCGGCGTGAACAGCCTGACCCCCAATCAAACAGTCAAGATCGCCGACGAGGCCTCCCAATGACAAGCCGCTTCAACCTGTCCGACTGGGCGCTCGAGCACCGCTCGCTCGTCTGGTACTTCATGATCGTGTCGGCCATCGCCGGCATCTTCGCCTACGTCAATCTGGGGCGCGAGGAGGATCCTTCCTTCACCATCAAGACGATGGTGATCGCCGCCCAGTGGCCCGGCGCGACCGTCGAGGAAACCTCTCTCCAGGTTACCGACCGGATCGAGAAGAAGCTCGAAGAACTCGACTCGCTCGACTACACCCGCAGCCAGACCACGCCGGGCCAGACCGTGATCTATGTCAACCTGAAGGACACGGTCAAAAGCCGCGACGTGCCGGGCGTCTGGGTAAGAGTCCGGAACATGATCAACGACGTCAAACGGGAGCTGCCCCAAGGCGTCCTGGGCCCTGTCTTCAACGACGATTTCGGTGACGTCTACGGCAACGTCTATGCGTTCACCGCGGACGGCCTGACGCAGCGGCAGTTGCGCGACTATGTCGAGGACGTGCGGGCCAAGGTTCTCACGGTGCCAAACGTTGGCAAGGTCAACCTGATCGGCGCCCAGGACGAGGTGATCTTCCTGGAGTTCTCGACGCGCGAGATGGCCGCCCTCGGCATCAACCAGCAGGACGTCATCCAGACGCTCCAGGCCCAGAATGCGATCACGCCCTCCGGCGTCATCCAGGCTGGTCCTGAGCGCATTAGCGTCCGAGTCACCGGGCAGTTCACGTCGGAGGAGAGCCTGCGCAACCTCAACCTGCGCATCAATGACCGCTTCTTCCGCCTCAGCGATGTCGCCGCCATCAGCCGCAGCTATGTCGACCCGCCGCAGGCGCTGTTCCGGTTCAAGGGCGAGCCGGCAATTGGCCTTGCCATCGGCATGAAGACCGGCGCCAACCTCCTGCACTTCGGCGAGGCGCTGCACGAGCAGATGGACAAGATTGTCGGCGAATTGCCCATCGGCGTCGGCGTGCATCTTGTGGCCGATCAGCCCATCGTGGTCGAGGAGGCGGTCGGCGGCTTCACCAAGGCCTTATTCGAGGCCGTCGCGATCGTGCTCGTGGTCAGCTTCCTGAGCCTGGGCATGCGGGCCGGGTTGGTGGTCGCGCTGTCGATCCCGCTCGTGCTGGCCATGACCTTCGTGGTCATGCAGTATACCGGCATCTCGCTGCAGCGCATTTCGCTTGGCGCTCTCATCATCGCGCTCGGTCTTCTAGTTGATGATGCGATGATCGCGGTCGAGATGATGGTGGCGCGGCTGGAGGCCGGTGACACGCTGAAGAAAGCCGCCACCGCCGTCTACACCTCCACCGCGTTCCCGATGCTCACCGGCACGCTCGTCACCGTCGCGAGCTTCATCCCGGTTGGGCTCAACAGCAGCAACGCGGGCGAGTATACCTTCACGCTGTTCGTCGTGATCGCGGCCTCGCTGTTGCTGTCGTGGATCGTCGCGGTGGTGTTCACGCCCCTGCTCGGCGTGACGCTGCTGCCGAAGACGATGAAGAAGCATCACGACAAGCCGAGCCGCCTCATGACGGCGTTCTCGCACCTCCTCGCCGGCGCCATGCGCTGGCGCTGGCTGACCATCGGTGTGACAGTGGCGATGTTCGGCCTCTCGCTCTACGGCATGAAGTTCGTCGAGCAGCAGTTCTTCCCGTCCTCCGATCGCACCGAACTCCTCGTCGACTTCACGCTGCCGCAGAACGCCGCGATTACCGACACGAAGGCGCAGATGGACCGCTTCGAGGCCAAGCTCGCAGGCGATCCCGACATCGATCACTGGTCGTCTTATGTCGGCCAGAGTGCCGTGCGGTTCATTCTCTCCTTCGACCCGCAGCCGTCGAATCCGTTTTACGGTCAGATCGTCATCGTGACCAACAGCATCGAGGCCCGCGAGCGCCTCAAGGCCAAGATCAAGACCTGGGCCCGACAGGAATTTGCCGGCCTGGATGTGTACACGGATCTTCTGGCGCTGGGTCCGCCGGCCGGCCGGCCGGTGCAGTACCGGCTCAGCGGGCCGGACGTCCAGAAAGTGCGGGACCTGGCGCAGCACCTCGCCGCTCTCGTCGGCGAGCACCCCCGGGTGAACAACATCAACTTCAACTGGAACGAGCCCGCCCGGGTGGTGAAGGTCGACGTGCTCCAGGACAAGGCCCGTCAGCTCGGCGTGACCTCGCAGGACATCGCCGGTGCCCTCAACAGTGTCGTCGGCGGCACGAGCATCACCCAGATCCGCGATTCGATCTATCTGGTTGATGTGGTGGGACGGGCGCGCGCCGCCGAGCGGGGATCCATCGAGACGCTCCAGAACCTGCAGCTGCCGGGTAAGGATGGCCAGTCCGTGCCCCTGGCGGCGGTCGCGACCTTCCATTACGAGCTCGAGCAGCCGGTGATCTGGCGCCGCAGCCGGGTGCCGACGATCACGATCCGGGGCAGCATCATTGATGCCACCCAACCGGCGACGATCGCCCAGCAGCTCGAACCCAAGGTGCAGGAGTTTGCCCGAGCGCTCCCGGCTGGCTACGCGGTGGCGGTGGCCGGGCCGGTGGAGGAGAGCGCTAAGTCCCAGGGGCCGATCACGGCGGTGGTTCCGCTCATGCTGTTCATCATGGCGACGATCCTGATGGTTCAGTTGCAGAGTTTCTCGCGGCTGTTCTTGGTGGTGGCGGTGGCTCCTCTCGGGCTGATCGGCGTGGTGGCGGCGATGCTGCCGAGTGGGGCTCCCATGGGCTTCGTGGCCATCCTGGGCGTGCTGGCGCTGGTCGGCATTTTGATCCGCAACTCGGTGATCCTGGTCGTGCAGATCGAGGACCTGCGGCGGGAGGGCTGGGCTCCGTGGGAAGCCGTGGTCGAGGCCACCATGCACCGGACACGGCCGATCCTGCTGACGGCGGCAGCGGCGAGCCTGGCGCTAATCCCGATCGCATTCGAAGTGTTCTGGGGACCGATGGCCTTCGCCATGATGGGCGGCATCATTGTGGGCACGCTGCTGACCCTTCTGTTCCTGCCGGCTCTGTACGTGGCCTGGTTCCGCATCAAGGCGCCTTCCGGACCCAAGGCGGAGCTGCCAGCCACAGAGGCGGTGCATGAACCAGAGACGACGCATGCGCCGGCATAGACCACGCTGACCCGATTGGCAGGCGTTCCGGACCGCGGCCCTGTCCCCCGCACCCGGTCCAGGCGTTCGCCTGCCAGCCCCGGCGGCTGCAAGCCGCTGGGGCCACCCTCCACTGCATGCAAAAGAGGATCGAAGCCCCGTGCCCAACGACAATCCGCCTCACAGCGATAAACGCCCGAATGATCTCAGGAGCACGCTCACGAAGCGTCAGATCCTGGATGGCGCGCGTCAGGTCTTTCTTCTGAATGGCTATGCCGGAACCAGCATCGACCAGATCATCAATCAGTCTGGCGTCTCGAAAGGATCGATCTATCACCACTTCGACAGCAAGGACGCCCTGTTCAACTCGCTAATCGCCGCGGAAGCGGAGAGGATCGCGCGGGCATTGCCGTCCATCGATCCGGACGACCCTGACCCGTGCTCCGCCCTGCGTCAGATCGGGATGGCCGTTCTCGAAACCCTGAACAATTCGGCCACCAGCGCCACCCTGCGCCTGATCATCGGAGCCCTCGGCCGGTTTCCCGGGCTCGGCGAAGAGTTCCTTCGGAACAGCCTCGGCCCAACCGTGGAAGGGATCGCAGCCTATCTCGATGTCCAGGCGGCTTCCCAGGACATTCGGATCGGCAGCAGCCGTGCTGCGGCAGAGGAGTTCGCGAGGCAGTGCCTGGCGCATGTGGTCGAACGGGTTCTGGTGCCCCACCAACCTTGCCTGACGGAAGTGGAATGCATGGCCGTGGTCGAGGATATTCTCCGCAACTCCGACATCCGGCGGCGGGACACCGGCCGCACGGCGGGAGAGCAGGTCTCCTGAGTCCCCGCGACTGAGAAGCATGATGTCCAGGTGGTTTCCGCTCATCATCACCGTGTCAATCTCTTGCGGCACGCTCTACGTCGCGTTCTTCCGCTAGCCACCGCCGAAGTCCAGACTGAGGGGACAATTGTTAGAAGCCTGTACACGGGACCAGAACGATGGACATTAACCCACAATGGATAACCCTCGGTTCGGCCTCGTCGGCAATGATCGCAGCCGCGCTCCGCCAGACCCTGGCGGAGCCGACCGGCCTTATGATCGCCTGTTCAACCTCGGTCGCGTGACCATGACGCTCGAAGCCCTTGCCCGATCAGCTCCGTTGGAGCAACAATCCCCCTGTCAGAAAACCGAGATCCGCATGCGACAGCGTATCTCCCCACGCTATTTCTCTCTCAGCACGCTTCTGGCGATCAGTTTCGGGGGCTTGATGCTCCTCGCCGTCGGCTCCGTTCTCGTGGTGAGCCTCGGGGGCGCGGGGCGAAACACGGGCGAGCTTCTGGCCGATAAGGCCGACCTGATCCTGTCCTCCATCGAGCAACGCGTCCGGCAACATCTTGGCCTCGTCGTGGCCCAAGCCGAGTATCTAAAAACCTCGATGGACCGGGGGCAGCTTGACATCAAGGATGCCAGAGCGCTCGAAACCGCCCTTAGGTCTGCCCTTGCAGCAACACCGCAGGTAACCGGCATTGGCTTCATTCGCTCCAATCTGGAGGTCGTGCGGGTGGAGCGACGAGATGGCAGTCTCATCACCGAGGACTGGTCCGGCCAGCCCGATATCATTAAGCTCTTCGAGGAGGTGCGAGCTGGCAAGGCTGCCGGATGGGGGGAACCCGTTTGGAGCCAGCCGTTTCAGCAGACAATCATCCCGTTTATCGTCCCCGTGCATCGCGACGGAGACCTCCTTGGGATCCTCGTCCCGGCCATTGAGGTCACTGAGCTCTCCCGATACGTCGCCGAGATTTCCTCGCCTGTGCAGAGAGCGTTCATCCTCCACGGACAGGACGCGGTGCTGGCTCACCCGGCCCTGGCCTACAGATCCCCAACAGGGGTACGCGAGCGCCCATTGCCGCTCCTCACCGAGGTCGACGACAAGGTTCTGCAAGCGATATGGTCGGCTGAGCGACAACCGCTGAACCTGTCTCTGAGGTCGACGGACCAGGGGCATATCGTTCCATTCTCGGCCGATTACTTCATCTACATGTACCGACCGGTCGCAGGGTTCGGTGAGAAGCCCTGGATCATTGGCGCGGCTTTGCCCGGTTCAGACGCCGGGCAGGAGGCGGAGCGACTGCAGACGATGGTACTGACCGGATTAGGGCTCCTGCTCGTCTCTGTGCTCAGCGCGATCGTGGTCGGTCGGCGGGTCGCGCGCCCGATCCGCGACTTCGTTCGCGTGACAGAAGCCGTCCGGACACTCGAATTCGACAAAGCCCCCGTTCTCTCACGCAGCCGGATCCGGGAACTCGACACAGCTGGCCAAGCGCTGAACGCCATGGTTGCAGCTCTTCGCTGGTTTGAACTGTACCTGCCCAAACGCCTTGTCCATCGCCTTATCGCGCACGGGCAGGACGATCTCGCCAACGCCTATGAGCGTGACGTTACCGTCATGTTCACGGATCTGAGTGGCTTTACACGGATGGCATCTCGGCTGTCCCCTTCCGAAACGGCAAAGTTCCTGAACTCGCACTTTGCTCTGGTCGGTGCCTGTGTCGAGGCCGAGGGAGGCACGATCGACAAGTACATCGGCGACAGCCTCATGGCGTTTTGGGGCGCACCGGAGGAGCAACCCGATCACGTGGAACGGGCCTGCCAGGCCGCGCGGGCGATAGCCTCCAAGATTCACACCGACAACAGGGTTCGGTTGACAAGCGGCCTCGCCCCTGTCCGGGTGAGGATTGGCATCAGCACGGGCCCTGCTCTCGTGGGCAACATCGGGGCTCCCAGCCGGATGAACTACACGCTCGTCGGAGATGCGGTTAATATCGCGCAGCGCCTAGAGCAGGTCGGGAAGGACGTCCAAGACGACAGCGACGTGATCACGTTGATCACTGAGGGGGTCTATACCGGCTTGCCTGAGCCCGGACAGGCCATGTTCTGGGCCCGACGAGAGGTGCGGGAGAGAGATGGCACAATAGGAATCTATCGGCTGACCTGAGCATCACTTTTGCCCGATCGGCCCGCATACAACTGGGCCCCGGGTCGGCTTGCCCTGCGCTCGGGCTTTGAAGTCTGAGCCGCGATAGTTGAACTCATCTAGCGATATATTTTTCCAATCAAATTATCAAAAACAATATATTGGACCAGAGATTTGCCCGCGTCTATTCCTCTCGCCATACCTTTGCACAGGATGGATTGATGCCATGACCTCCAGCACCGTCACCTTGGATTCGGTCGAGGCCATTACCACCGGAGAGGCAGATGGCCATGGACATTAACCCGCAATGGATCACCCTCATTTCGGCCTCGACGGCAATGATCGCATCGATCGCTGGGCCATTCGTCAACACGCGGATCGCTAAGTTCGAGTTCAAGGCCAACGTGCTGTCGGTTAATCGCCAGAAGTGGATCGATACGATGCGCGACCTTGTGGCGAGCCTCTACTCGCAGCTTCTGATCGCGGCCGCGTTCCGCCAGACTCTGGAGGAGCCGACCGGCGTCATCATCGCAAAGGATCCCGAGCTTTCCAGGCGCGTGGAGAACTTGTTGCGGACCGTTTCCAAGATCGAGCTCATGCTCAACCCGCTGGAGCAGGACCATCAGCAGCTCAATGTCCTGATGAAGGAAGCGATCGACCAGCTTCGCTCTCCTTTGCTGGACGATGGCGTTGAGGACCGCATTGAGGCCATCAGCCGCGATATCACCCAAGTCCTGCAAGGAATCCTCAAACACGAATGGATTCGCGTGAAGCGCGGCGAGTAGCCGCAAGGTCGTGGGTCGCTTTCAGCGCGTATCTGGTCGGCGGCATGGGAGCACGGAGCATGCCTGCGACGCGGCATTGGACTATTCATCATCGCTCAATCCTTGAATGGCCGGGAGGAGCACGGGTAGGGTTATCGGAATGCAATTGTTTATGAGGCGGCACTGCGAGGACGTTAGTCCTTACATCCGCTCTACCAAGACGGGCTGGTGCGTTGCGCTTCTCGCCTGCTCCATGATCACCTCACTGGTTGCAGGGCCTCCTGTCTTTGCCGACGAATTCGATCCTCTTGCCGTCTATGAGGAGGCAAGGTCATTGAATGACCAATGGCAGGCTTGCGCCGCCTCGTTCGTAAGAGAAAGGATCCATTCGCGGCAGGATTCAGAGATCCTTGCAAAGGCTGCCTTTGAACGCTGCCAGGCACGGGAGAATAGGCTGAGCAGCTTTCTGGTTGTGAGAATTGGGAGAACAGGAGCAGGCAACGTGATGGCGCTGCTGCTCGAAAAGTACCGAGCGGGTCTGTCTGCCGCCATCACGGAACTGCGCACACGCCCCTAGAGCATCGGGCACAAAGTGGAGTCCATTTTTCGCTGACGCGGACCTCCAGCTCCGCACGATGGCTAAACCTGCTCCGTTGCCCGCCTGAGAGCGTCCAGTCCTTCCGATGTGATGGCATATAGAGCATGTCCGTTCAGGTCGGATGAACCTGCGCCGTCACTTGGAGTTTGTGTGCACCAGCCTCTCTTGAGACAAAGGCCCAAAGGCCCCCTGATGACAGCTCTGGGGCCGCGGGCAAGCTCTCTCAGAAACTCTATTTCGTTGTCGCGCGGTTTACGGCGGGGCTTTTTCCGCTGATACATCGAAGACCTTTTGGATTGCGGGAATGACAGTACTATCGTGCTTAGGAGACCAAGACGCATCCTGAACCTATCGGCGCAATTCTTAGCGTGACAAAACGGTCAGCGGAGACTGAACAGGCTAGCGGCACCTCCTACGGTTTGCACCGCTCCCGCCGCCACGGCCTCCAATTGGCCGCCAACCCCGGTTTTGCTCTGCGAAATTGTCTGCCCGGCCACGAGCCGCTCGCCAAGCAGCCTGACCACCTCGGGACGTTCCGCGAATTTACCATGGTTGAGGGGATCGCCGCTCTTGAGGGCTGTCAGATCAAGGACCGTCACCCCGGCCTTCTCCAGTTCAGATCGATAGGGCTCGGCCGCCGGGTTGATCTGGCCGAGCCGATCGACATCGCCGCCGATATGGCGCGACAAGCCAAGGGCCTGATCGTCCTGGGACACGAAGAGCGTGAGTTTCGGGCGGGACAGACCCAGTTCCTGCGACTGACGGCGAAAGACATCAATGTCGAGATCCGGCGACGCCAAAATGACGTTCCTGATCTTTGGCGCGACACGGCCGTCGCGGATCGCCATCTGACGCAGGGCCTCGGTCACAAGCCAGCTTCCCATCGAGTGAGCCATGATCGTGACATCACCGACGGACGGATCCTGAGCGGCACGCCGCAGAACCTCCTCGAGCTGCGTCCGGGAGTAGTTCGTGCTTTCCCTGTCATAGGCATAGTCGAGGACATTGGCGCGCGAGGGCCAGGTGAACAGGATCGGCGCGACATCAGCGTGGGAATCGTGCACGATCTGAGCGAAGCGGTACACCGCGTCTTCATAGCGGTTGTTGAATCCATGCACGAAGAGCAGGACGCGACGGCTGCGCGGGAGATGCTGCTTCAACCATCCACGAACCTCGCCGAGGTCGGACAGGTTCCTGACCTTTGTCGTCGCGAACTCTGTCGAAGGATCCGGGGGCAGGCGCTTCGGCCATTGCACCTGTCCGACCTGCCGGTTCTCCTCCGGGGGGATCGAGACTGTGATCTCGGTCGTGTTCAATCCCTGACCGCGCTCTCCTGAGAACAGGATCGCTGGATCCGACGCTGGCGCCCGTGTGGTCGCAACAAGAAGGTTGACTTGCGAGGCACCTGGAATGGTTGCCGGAACCGGCGCCAGAACCCCTTTGGGCAAGCCCGCGCATCCCATCACACCCATGCAAAGGGGAATGATGGCGGCAAGGCGCAGGGTTTGCTGCAGGACGCCCGGCGTTGGGGGCGCCCCTGATGCTTTGACCATCGGTTTCATTATCGCTGTTTCAAATGATCAGGTTACGCGGGGCGTTTCTGAGTTCAGGCACGAGCTGTATCGGCTCGGCACATTCGGCTGCACTGATTCCGCGAGGGGAAGTGATAGGAGGGACTTTCCAGCATCGTCTGCAACAACCAAGCTCCAGCCGATCATGTCATGCTCCAGCGCTGGATCGTCCTGCAGCAGCTCTTCAATTGCTCTGCGAGCTTCAGCATGCGCCATCGCGAGGTCCGTGACCTCAATGCCGTACGGATCGGGCAAGAGTTCCTGGTCATTTAACAGATGGAAATAGCAGCGCATGAACTGGTCCCGGCGATGGGCTAATTGGGTTGTGCCTAGTGAAGCAAAGTTGCTTGGTTCTGAGACTGAGGCCTAGCACGGAAAAATGAGCGTTCGGCCCGGAACCTCTACGCTGAGAACAACGCCCGGCAAAGCGACGGGCGCTGCTCTTGCCGCACATGAGTCGTTCAGTAGGTGCTGAACTTGTAGTTCAGGCCGGCGCGGATCACGCCGAACTCGGTCTCATCACTGCCCGCGATGACGGGCAGGTCATCGTCATCCTGCTCGAGGTTAACGTACAGACCTTCGACCTTGGCGGTCAGGTTGCTGGTGAAGGCGTACTCGACACCAGCACCGAGGGTCCAGCCGACACTCGTGTCATCCGAAGCGCCGAAGCCGTTGCTGATCTTGCCGTAAGCCAGACCACCGGTGGCGTAGATCAGAGCGCGATCGAAGGCGTAACCGGCGCGAGCACGCACCGTGCCGAACCAGTTGTCGTCATCGTCGTCGCCGTTGGAGATGCCGGCGAAGTCGTTGTCGCCACCGATGTCGGCGTACTGGAGGTCCGTTTCGAGACCAACCACGAAGGAGCCAATCTGGTAATTGTAGCCGATCTGGCCACCGCCGACGAAGCCGCCCTCGTCGTCAACTTCGTACGTCCTTCCGTTGATCACCACATCATCGTCATTGGTGTTCCAGCCATAGCCGGCGTTCACACCAACGTAGAAGCCGGTCCAGGTGAAGACCGGAACAGCCGCCACGGCCGGAGCCGGAGGAGCCATGCGGCCCGGCAGGTCGGCCGCGTGAGCCGCGGTTCCGAGAGTGCCCGCAACAGCCAATGCGGCGAGGTGAGCGTTGAGTCCCCTTCTCATTTCTTATCCTTTCAGTGAGATGGACTGACATCAGGAGTTGCGGGATGCGCTGGGCATCGACCTCAATCGGATGCCTCACAAACTTGGCTGCATACGTCGTCAAGGTCCAATATATTGTTTTTTGTCTTACGATTGGAAAAATTTATCATAGCTTTGGGCGCGGTGCACATTGATGGAATTGACCGAGGCCGCTACCGCGACCTCGACCTCGTCAGGCGCGGGCTTTCGACGGGCCTGCCGAACCATGAATCCCCTCGACCGGTGGGGCCGAGACACATCGCTGCCTTGGCTGCTGTCGTGGTCTTGCTCATGGCTCCGTCTTCTCACCAGTGTAAGAGCTCCTGAACCCCGCCAACACTTCCGACTTGAATGCATAGCGGTCGAGCGCCGCCTGCAGGGCTGTTGCTCCGGCATCGGTCCGGACCCGGATCACGGCCGCTCCCCGCGCATCGCGAACATGCTCAATGCCGGCAATGATCGCGCCGGTTTTCAGCCCCTCGGCGCCGACGACGGCCTCCATCTCAAGCTGCTGCAGCGCCGGCTTGAAAATCTTGCCGACACCCGTCATCGGTAGCGCCGGCACGATGTTCACCTGTTTGGGGACCGCGGCCCGCTCGGGGATGCTCGTCGCCGCAAAGTCGAGGAGCTCGCGGTCGGTGACCGTCGCGCCGGGCTGCATTTGTACATAGGCCACTGGAACCTCGCCCGCATGGGCATCGGGACGGCCGATTGCGGCGGCCAACGCCACGGCCGGATGCTTGAGCAGAGCGTCCTCGATCAGCTTCGGATCGATATTGTGCCCGCCCCTGATGATGAGTTCCTTGCGCCGTCCTGAAAGCCAAAAGCGTCCATCTTCATCCTCTCGACCGAGGTCGCCGCTGTTGAGCCAGCGCTCGCCTTCGATGTCGATCCAAACGTCCCTGTCGTGCCGGCCATCGAGATAGCCGGAGAAGACATTCGGGCCTCTGATCGCGAGCGTTCCAATCTCGTGGATTTCCGCCATGCGCAGGAAGTGCCCGGCATCGTCGAGGATGACAGCCCGCATCTGCTGATACGGAATCCGCATCCCGATCGATCCTGCGCGCCGCTCACCGTCCGGCAAGTTGACCGATGAAACACAGGTGCCTTCGGTTAACCCATAGCCCTCCACGATCGTGATCCCGGTCTTGGCCTCGAAGCTCTCGATCAGCTTGGCCGGCATGGGTGCTGCACCACATAGCGCCAACTCGAGGCTCGAGACGTCGTTGTCCCCGATCGGCAGGTCGAGCAGCGAGGCATAAAGCGTCGGCACTCCGGAGAACATCGAGACGCGGAAGTGGCCAACGATTTCCCAGAACCGGGCGATGACCCCTTTGCCCCGATACCCCTCCGGTGTACCGAGCACGACGTGATCGCCGCCCATCCAGGGCAGAAGTCCGGTGACGATCTGTGCGTTGGAATGGAAGAGTGGCAAACCGCAGAAAATGGTGCGCTGCGTGGCGCTGGGTCCGAGGATCTGGGCCGTGGCCCAGGCATCGAAGACTTCGTTGCGGTGTGTGCGGACCGCAATCTTGGGCAATCCTGTGGTGCCGCCGGTGCAGATATAGGACGACGTCGAGGATTGCGAGATCGGCTGCGGTGCGATGAGTCGATTCGACGGCTGTTCCTGAAGCGCTCGGCGGAAATCGACGATTGCAACACCGAATTCAGCCAGATCCGGCTCCTGGTTTCGGGACGGAGCCACCTCGCCGCCCGTATATACCGAGGGATCAACCCAGGCGACAACCCGCAAGTCTGGCAGCGTCTGAAGATGCGGCGCGAGCTTCGTCCACAGATCGGACCCGGACGATGGCGCCAAGGTCACAAGAACCCGCACGCGTGCAGCACGCAGGAGTTCCGCAATCTGGCTGGGCTCCAGCAGATGATTGATGGCGAACACGACGCCGGTCGCTTCGCCACCCCAGATCGTAAAGTGGGTTTCCGGCAGATTTGGCAGCACGAAGGCAACCGGGTGGTCGGCACTGGCACCGAATGCGTGAAACGCATTCGCTGCTCGGGTCACGTCGGCCAGCAATTCGGCGTAGGACCACGTGAATACGTGATCGTAGGCGTCGGACGTCAGAAAGAACGAGAGTGCCTTGGCGTCGGGCATACCTCTGGTGGTGGCAGCGAGCGCCTCGTAGGTCGTCCGGGGCAAGCCGCGATCTGCAAGCGGCACCGCCTCGATGGCTTCAATATCAACAATGCTTCGGATCGGCATCGGTCACTTTACCTATGGGACAATGAAGAGACAGCGGACATGGTCGCGGCATCGCTGGCAGCATCAACGCTGCCATTTGCGACTTGGCCGGGACACGCTGTCCTTCAAGGCAAGCATCCGTTTGAAGCGTGCCCTGTCGTTGACAGCTATCTTGAGCAGGTTCCACAGACGCCGTGGGGTCAACCGGGCATCGATGAAATCATCCGGCAGGTCAGGCCCCCACTGGTAGAGGCCCTCGCGATCCATCAGGTGGTATCCAGGCGGTTGGTCGGCATCGAATAGGTCGCCATCGGCATAATGCTCGTGTTTCTGGCCCCACGGATCGCGCCAGTAGTCGAAGATCTGGCTTCCGAGGAGATGGCGGCCGACGCCCCAGGCATGCCGGTAGCGGCTCGCCATCATCACCTGCTGACCCATCTCCACCGCATCGAGATCGACGACCTCGAAAGCCACGTGATCGGCCTTTGACTCCAGTCCCATGGACACGAACAGGGTATGATGGTCCGTGAATTCGGCACCGCGGTCCAGGCGCATGAAGGAGCCGATCGGCGTGCCGTCGGGCAGGCACATCACATCGGAAGGGATAAAGCCGAATGTGTCGATGTACCAGCGCACGCTTCGATCGAAGTCTGGCGTTTCCAGGACGAGGTGCCCGAGCTTGGTGACCTGCGGCGGCTCGAATTTCGGGCGCTGAGTGTCGTTGACGCGAATGATATGACTTGGGGCATTGTGCTGGATTGGCGGCCGGACCGGCAAAGGCAGACTCGGCGTCATTCCATGCAGAACGTTCACCGCGACGCCCTGGGGATCGCGAAGGCGCACGACCAACCCGTCGCCCGGTCCGTCAGCCCGCTCGACGCGGCTGCCAAAAGCGTTGGACAGCGTTTCGAGATCCTCCGCCGTCGGAACTGAAAGGCCGAGACCGAGAAAGCGGACCCGAGGCCCGCGTGTTACCCGGTAAATATAGGGCCGCGGCCCGGCGCCCCGCATGAACAGCTCGTTGGCCCTCCTCTCGGCGCGGACCAGCCCAAAGTCGCAGAGGTAGGCCTCGGTTTTGGCAAGGTCGGGACGTTCAAAATGGGCAAATAAAAGTTCGTCTGCTTTCACCAGCGGAGAAGGGCTGCGCGGCAACTCAATGCTGCCGGGGCCATGCGGGACGGCGGTTTGGAGAGACATCGGCGATTCCTTTAGGCTAGGCTGCAATGCGGGGAGCGGCCTCGCAACTGCTCGCAGCGAACATGTTCAGGACGGTCAGATCCCGGCCCTGCTGATCGAGCCGTGCGGCGATGAAGCGGTCGGGGCGGACGAGAACGGCGCGGACGGCATGACGCTTCACCTAGGCCGCGAAGGCAGGGTTGTCGCATTGCAGCGCCATTGCCGAGATGTCCTCGTCGTTGCCGTTGAGGCAGACGAAGCGCGTGCCAAGGGCTTTCAGGGTGGTGAGATCGCGCGGGGACAACAGAGTCGTCGGATCGATCCCGATCCCGAGCGCCAGCCATTGGTGGCAGGCCTGAAACGTGTCCAGCGGCACCGTCCCCTGCGGTGAGCGCACATGGGGTTGCGGCATCATCTGGCCGATCAAGGGATCCCTACCTCCAGCAGTCAGCGTGCTGCGGCCGATAGCGGGGGGCGGCAGCACACCGCCACGTCGGAGGAAGGCGCGAAAACGGCGCGACATGTTGAGACAGGCGAAGATGCAGTCCCGCGCCAAAGCGACACCACCGTTTGTCGGCATGATGACAAAACCGAGACGGCGGGAGACATTGACTAATCTGCGCACTACGGGAGCTCGCTCGGCCTCGTAGCTGTCGAGGAGCGCGGCCGGTGCGAGCCCCTTGATGACACAGGCTATCTTCCAGGCGAGATTGACCGCATCCTTCATTCCGCTGTTCATGCCTTGTCCTGCGAAGGGCGGCATCAGGTGAGCGGCGTCTCCGGCGAGAAACCCGCGACCGTTGCGCCAGCGATCCGCGACGCGGGCGTGAAATGTGTAGACCGCCTTCCGCTCGATCCGGATTGAACTGTATCCAAAATTGTCGGCGATCAGCGAATGGATCCTGTCCTCCGCCAGCAGCTCGTCCTGGCGTTCGCCAGGAAGACGCATGAATTCCCAGCGGACGCGATCACCAACGGCGGGCATTTCGACACGTGGGCGCCGCGGATCGCAGTGGAAGCTGACCTGCTTGATATTGTGGCCGTTGACCATCGCATCGACAACGAGCCAGTGCTGCGCGAAGGTCGAGCCGATAAGCGTCGCACCAATCATGTCCCGTACGCGGCTTGTGCCGCCATCACAGCCGACGATGAATTTCGCCCGAAGGGTGCACACCCCATCTGGAGCCGACACCGTCAGGACTGCGTGATCGATACCTTGTTGTAGTTTCGTCACCAGATGCCTGAACAACATTCTGACGTTGGCAAACCGCGACAACCCGTGGAACAGGACTCTCTCGAACTGTGGCTGATAGAAGGTTCCCAGAAGGGAATGTCCGTAAGGCCCGCAGGTGGGAGGATGCATTTCCATTAAGGTACGGCCGTGGGCATTGACGTGACGGACACGTGGACTCTGGACGAGTTCAGGCGCGATCTCGTCAAATAGACCGACCATTCGGAACAACCGCAGCGTCTCGGCATCATAGGCAATGGCCCGCGGCATGCCTTGAAGACCCTCTCTGCCTTCGAGAACGGCAACGTCCACGCCTGAAAGGCCAAGCAGATTAGCCATCATCAGCCCGACGGGACCTGCTCCGATGACGGCTACGTCGACATCGCCCAAAGGCGTCGGTTGGCCGGTGGGTTTCGTTGTCATCTGTGTTTCCTCCCGTAGGCTTGTTGGTCGCCAAGAGATACTTGAACGTTATGGTCATAACGACTAAGTAGTCAATACGAGTTCGGGGCCCATGGCAATGCGTGTTGCAATCGACAGATCGCGAGCCTGGGGGAACGGTGGCGCGGGTTTTGCGCAGACAATCAAGGGAGGAAAAGATGGCAACTAATCTCGTGCGATTCGACAAGCAGGGCGCCCCCCGGTGGGGCGTCCTGTCAGGAGGGAATATCGCGCCCCTCTCCGATGATTATCCCACCACTGCCGCATTGATAGAACGGGGTGAAGACGATTGGCGTCAGGCACGCGAGCGGGCCCCGAGCGTCGCCATCGAAGATGTCAAGATTCTGCCGCCGATCACGACCCCATGCCGGATCTATTGTCAGGGCGCGAACTACCGCCAGCACATGATCGAATCCGGAATGGATCCGGATGCCAACCTGTTCAACATGTTCTTCACGAAGTCCGACGCTTCGATCGGTTCGGCACATGAGGCAGTCGCGCGACCGCCCCATGTGAAGCTGCTGGACTACGAGATCGAACTTGCACTGGTCTTCCGCCGGCCGATCTCCTCCGCAGTAACTCTCACCCCGGACATGCTGGCCGACTATGTCTTCGCCGTCGCGATCGCGAACGACCTCAGCGCGCGCGACGTCCAGTTGCCGCAGACACAATTCTTCAAGGGAAAGAGCTATCGCGGCTTTTGTCCGATCGGCCCCTGGCTCACCGTTCTGGATAGACAAGAGTTTCCCAGAATTGACGATCTGGAGCTCCAGCTCTCAGTAAACGGAACGGTGCGGCAGCGCGACAACACCTCCGCTCTCGTGTTCAAGCCTGCCGAGACGATTTCCGAACTGTCCACTTTCGCCAACATCGCTCCCGGGGATGTTCTCCTGACGGGCACGCCGAGCGGCTGTGCGCTTCGCGTCCCGCCCCCGACCTTGCGACGCTTGCTGCAATTGCTGCCCGAGCGTCGGTTCTGGAAGCTGTTTCTAAAGTCGCAGGGGCGCCGGCCCAACTATCTGAACCCCGGCGACCAGATCAATGCACGGATCTGGAGCCGCGACGGTGCACTCGATTTGGGCGAACAAATCACTGAGATCGTGGGCTGAGAGCATTGGAGCTCCACCAGAGCATCAAACCCAAACGTGACGTCCACTTTTGGATTTGATGCATTCTCCTTTGATGAATGCATCGTCTGGAGCAAACCGAAGGTCCGCACGACCCGCGAGGTCAGGCAGCGCTGACGGTCATGCGCTTTGGCTGCGACTACGAGCGCCGAGGTACCGCCTGGGCTGCGTTTACTGAAAGGCTGGCAAGCGCGTGAGAGCGGATCTCGTCCGCCGAGCATCAAGGCCGATCGCCCGCAGGATTGCGCCGATAGCCGGGTTGCGATCCCGGGATGACAGCCTGCCCTCGCCGACAGCCCTGATCAGCTGGAGAATGATCCCGACCACGATCTCCAAGTTGAGCTCGGGCGATACCTCGCTCTCCGGTAAGCCCTTTGAGACCTGCTGGAGGTCCTCGAGGAGGTGGCGGCGGACGATCTCGGCTCCCGTAGGGGCTGTCAGCAAGAACCTCGAGGCAAACCTCGCCCATAGAGCATCGTCGAGAGCCTTGTCGATGAAGGCGCTGCATCCGAACGCAATACGGAGCGCGGGTTCGTCGAGAGAGAGCCTGACTGGTTGTAGTAGCTCGTCTAAAGACCTGACCAATTCCTCAGCGACGGCTGCGTTTAGTGCGTCAAGTCCGGTGAAATGGACGTAGAAAGTCCCCTTCGCGACCCCAGCCTCTCGGACTACGTCGTCGACGGTCACAGATTCCACTGCCTGCTTCGCATAAAGCGAGTTGGCAGCAGCGACGAGCTGAGAACGGGTTCGGGCGCGCTTCTCACGCCCGATTTCGGCTCGGCGGATTGAATCAACTTTTGCCATCGCTAACCAGCTTCCAAGTTCACATTACACATAGGTCATATTGACGAAAACGTCCATACTGACCGTGCTGGTCGCAAAGTGTGGCATGGGAGGCCGGCTTCTTCGCTCCTCATACTGACAATACAGAGCCGAGTCCCGATGCCAGCCTGCTCACGCTGATAAGGGCGCATCAATCTATTAGGGCGTCGGAACGACCACTATTGGCAGGTTCCGGAAGCACGCCGAATTTCTGTAAAGGTGCTACGAGCGGACCTTCATTTGATCCGCTCTACGTTACACTTTGCCCGACGCCGACATGGAGCCTATTGCAGTTGCTAATGCCCTCTCTGGCAATCTCTCGCGCAGTGCCGAATGCTTGAAATTTATCGGTTGAAACGGGATGGAGAACTCTAATTCATCGAAGGTCTCCATCCTGCTTCCAAAAGCTCAGGCTAGTCGATTGGTTCAATGGGCTCGCGCTTCACGTTCGCCGGAGACTCTTGGTTCATGATCACCGGCGCTGCCCAACGAATGCCATTGGCAATCACGTGCTGAACAGTTTGGTCATAGTAGGTAGGGAATGTCTCATGCCCAGGTCGGAAATAAAAAATGCGTCCACGGCCCCGCACGTAGCAGCAGCCACTACGGAAGACTTCCCCACCTTTGAACCAGCTTAGGAAGACGAGTTCGTCCGGTGCAGGGACCTCGAATGGTTCACCATACATCTCTTCCTTCTCAAGCTCAAAATAGCGGTCCAGACCTTGGGCAATTGGATGCTCGGGTGTCACGACCCATATCCGCTCGCGCTCACCATCCTCGCGCCAGTTGACAGTGCAGGCCGTGCCCGTGAGGCGCTTGAAGATCTTGGAGTAGTGGCCCGAGTGCAGAACCACCATGCCCATCCCCTGAAGAACACGGGCGTGGACGCGGGCAACAATCTCATCAGAGACATCGTTGTGCTTTTTGTGGCCCCACCAAAGCAGCACGTCGGTTTGGTCCAGAACCTCCTGCGATAATCCATGCTCCGGCTCGTCGAGCGTTGCGGTGCGAATAGACTCGAAACCGCGCCCGCGCATGGCATCGGCCAGGACAGCGTGGATGCCGTGGGGGTAAATCTCTCCAACCACCGGATTATTCCGTTCGTGCCAGAATTCATTCCAGATGGTAACGTTCAGCGGTTTCGACATTGCAGGCCCTTCTCGTGCTCGGTGGATAGGAGGTTACTTAAGCGCGCCAGCGGTAAGCCCGCTGACAATGCGTCTTTGCAACAGCATGAAGATCACAATCACGGGCGTGACGAAGATGCTGGCGAAGGCCATTGCATTGCTCCAGTCGGAGTAATCGGCACCGACAAAGCCATAGAGGCCGACGGTTGCGGGCTGGAGTTCGTTCTTGTTGACCAGTGACACGGGATAGACAAACTCGCCATACGCGAGCAGGAAGACCAGCGTTCCCACGACGATGTAGCCGATACGTGCCAGGGGCAGGGTGACGCTGAAGAAAGCTCTCAACCGCGAGCAGCCATCTACCCGGGCAGCCTCTTCAAGCTCGATGGGAATTTGGGCAAAGGTCGTGCGCAACATGATAACTGCGAAGGGTAGTGTCTTCGTGGTCGTCGCGAGGATCACGGCTGTCTGGGTGTTGATCAGGTCGATCTGGCGGAAAATGACGAACATCGGAGTCACAAGAAGTGCCGGCGGAAGCACCTGAGACAGCATGATGCCCACAAGCACTGCATCCATCCAAAGCGACCGCACCCGTGAGAGCGCATAAGCTGCCCCTGTCGCAAGGAGGAGGGTCAGGAGCGTCACGCTGGTTGATTGGAACAGGCTATTGCCAAGATACCTGGCGATATTCTCGCGCGTGAAGATCCAGGTATAGGCAGCCAGAGTCGGGGCTTCAGGCAGCAGGGTCGGCGGACTCGCGTTGAGTTCGGACGAAGCTTTGAAGCTAGAGACATACATCCAGTAGACAGGGAAGAGATAAAAGGCCGCGATGGTCACCCCGATAGTGAGCAGGATCCAGCGACGTGGTCCAACGATGACGTTATTCATCGATTTGCTCCTAAACCTGCTTCTCGGCTCGGACGCTGCGCACATAGACGAGCGCGACGAGGAAGACGACGAGCAGCATTAACGTGGAGATCGCGGCGCCGCCTGCGAAATCGAAGACTTCGAAAGATAACCTGTACGACCAGACGGGAAAGATGTTGCTGGAGTCGACAGGCCCCCCATGGGTCATGGTCCAGATCAGGTCAAAAGCCCGCATCGTATAGATGGTCGAGAGCGCGACGAGCGCATAGAGAGTCGGGCGCAGAAGCGGAAGCGTGATTGACATGAAGCGGCGGATTGGTCCTGCGCCATCAAGAGCCGCCGCCTCGTACAGATCACGGGGGATGCCCGCGAGGCCCGCGGCGATGAGGATCATGTTGAAGGGCAGGCCGAACCAGACATTCGCCATAGTCACAGCAATGAGGGATGTCGACGGATCGGAGAGCCAGAAAACCGGGCTGTCCAGCAGCCCAAGGCTTTGAAGTGCGTAGTTCAGGATGCCGTTATCGGAGGCAAGCAGCCACTTCCATACCGCGCCGATCACGAGGGGCGGGAGGATCCAGCCAGCCAAGACGAGACCGCGCAGGAAGCTCGCTCCGGGAAACTGCTGCTGGAAGAACAGCGCAGCCGCAAGGCCACCGATGCATTGCAGAGCAACGTTGAGGCCGACGAAAATAGCCGTATTGCGCAGCACCAAGGGAAAGAGCGGATCCGAGAATATCCGCTCATAATTGGCAAGGCCTACCCAGGGACGGTCGAAGCTGCGCAGGTTGCTGACCGTCACGTCCTGCAGGCTCATCACAACGTTGTAGACCACCGGGTAGCCGACGAAAACTAAGAGATACAGGGCTGTCGCGGCGACCATGACAGGCCAGATCCCGACCGAGTCGAGGACTCGGTCAAGGGATCGGCGCCGCAATCCTGTCCTGGCTTGGGTGCTCTCAAGCGCCGTCAGGTCGGAGACAGCCATGCCATGATCCTTCTTGCTGAGGCCCGCCCGGACTCCAGCCCGGGCGGGTGAGGGGAGGGGAGCCGGGGTTGGCGCGTGTCAGAGGCCCTCGATCGGGTTTTTGTCGAGCAGCGGCTTGATGACCACAGAGGCCTTCTGCAGCGCATCGGCCGGGCTCGAGCGTCCCGTCAGCGAGGTCTGGATGGCAGTCTGGATCGCGGCAGAGATCTGCGGCCAGGCTGGATGAGGTCCACGCGCCTTCGCAACCTCCATCTGCTTGCGGAAGACCTCATAAGCTTTGGGATTGGTGGGATTCTCGATCGTGATGGTCGCTACCGGCGGCAGCCGTCCACCGGACCAAGCCTGCTTGAGCTGATCGGGTTCGGACATGAACTCGATGACTTTGAAGGCCAGGTCCCGATTCTTGGCTCCCTTTGGGATGCCCCATACATATCCACCGAGCGCAGAGGCTTCGATGTTCTTGCCTTCACGCACGGGCAGTGTCGCGACCCGCCACTCGAACTTGGCGTCCTTGTCCATCCGCTGCAGTTCCCAAGGACCACTGATCACCATGGCGGAAGCCCCGCCGAGAAAGGCGCTCGTCATCTCGAACTGGCGCTTGACGAGCACGTCCTTGGAGGCTTGGCCGTTCTTCACGAAGTCAGCCCACAGGGTCAGGGCCGCAACGGAGTCCGCTGAGGTGAGATCCTTCAGGTTCCCGCCCGACTGCTGCAGAAATGGCAGCCACTGGAACGTTCCTTCCTCGCTCTGGATCGCCGAGAAGCCGATGCCGTAGACGTTCTTCGCCGGATCCGTGAGCTTTTCGGCCGCAGCCTTAAGCTCGGCCCAGGTGCGGGGCGGCTTGTCAGGATCAAGGCCCTTCTCCCTGAACATGTCCGCATTGAAGTAGAGCGCCAGAGTGTTGGCTTCGCCAGGAACCGCGAACTGCTGCCCGTTCCAGATGGTGGTGTTCCAGCTTCCGGTGAAGTAGTTCTCCTTCTTGATCACCTGGGAACCCTTGACGAGGCTTGTCAGGTCTTCCAGGGCTCCTTGGCTGGCAAAGCTCGCAACGACGGGGTTATCAATCGTGATGAGGTCGGGCACGTCGCCTGTCGCGATGCCTTTGATCAACTGCTGTGAGAGTTGGCCGAAGGGGATGAATTTCTGATCGATTGGATTGTCCGGGTGCGTCTTGTCCCACTTCGCGATGTTGGCAAGCGACGGTTCCGTAGCATTGCCGAAGATATGCCACATGACGATCTTTTCGCTAGCGAACGCGGTCCCGCCCAGCATGAACATTGCTGTAGCAAAAGCCAGTCCCTGTTTAAGACTTTGCTTCATGTTCGTTCCTCTCCTTCTGATCGTTGCTTTACGTTTGTGACCTTCAGTCCTTCTCTTTATTGTCGCATGTCGAGCGCCACTCCGGTCTCGGCATCGAAGCAGTGAATTTTCTTACGGTCGATCCGCAGGTAGCCTTGGTCGCCGGGCGTCGCGTGGAAGCGATGCCGCTGGTTCACGGTGACCATTTGCCCAGCGAGATCGCAGATGACGTGAGTGTCCAAACCCGTGGGCTCCACCTCGATGATCGTCGCCGCCAAACCTCCGCGATCGAAGCTAATGTCGATGCGTTCCGGCCGGATCCCAAGCACGACCGCTTGGCCGTTCGTTGCGGGCAGGGATGGTGGCATCACCTCATCAAGGGGCAGCATCGCCCCGTTCTCGAGCCGGAAATGGCCGTCTCCGATAACGCCCTTGAGGAAGTTCATGGCGGGTGAGCCGATGAAGCTCGCCACGAACATGTTCGCGGGCTTGTCATAGAGGGTCTCTGGCGCCCCCTGCTGCTCGATCCGACCGTGGTTCATGACCACAATCCGATCCGCCATGGTCATGGCCTCAATCTGATCGTGCGTCACATAGATACTGGTGCTTCCCAGCCGGCGGTGAAGAGATTTGATCTCGGTCCGCATCTGCACCCGCAACTGCGCATCGAGATTGGAGAGCGGCTCGTCGAACAGGAAAAGGCGCGGATTGCGCACGATGGCACGACCCATGGCGACGCGCTGCCTCTGGCCGCCGGAGAGCTGCCCCGGAAATCGTGCGAGATAGGGAGACAGATTGAGTGTCTTTGCGGCGGTGCCGATCTTCTCCTCGATCACTTGAGCCGCAAGCCGGCGAAGTCTGAGGCCAAAGCTCATGTTATCGGCCACGGTCATGTGCGGGTAGAGCGCGTAGCTCTGAAACACCATCGCCACATCGCGATGCATGGGCGGAGTATCATTGACTTTTTCGTCGCCGATGTAGGCATCGCCCCCGCTGATCGCCTCGAGTCCGGCAATCATCCGCAGCAGCGTTGACTTTCCGCAGCCAGAGGGGCCCACGAGCGTGACGAATTCACGATCCTCGATCTGCAAATCGAGGCCTGGGATCACCTCCAATGACCCGTAGCGCTTGCTCACTTGACGCAACGTAACAGAAGCCATGAGCGTTATCCTTGCTGGGCCGCGTCTAAGCGACTTTTCATGTCGTCTGGCTGGCTGGTGGTTTGATCGTCATGTCGTCCTCATCATGCGCCGCCTCTCGCGGTGATCGGATCAGGCAAGATCCCCTGACATCACAGAGACTCTCTGCCGAGCTTTCGCACTCTCGATAGCGGCAAAGACCATGGCCAGGCTCTTGATGTTCTCGGAATTAATCGTTTCGGGCGCAGCTCCCGTGCGGACCGCTTCCACGAAGTCTCTCATGACACCTTCATGGCCGCCAATACGGGCGTCCGGCGCGAGTGGCGGAACCGGGATCGCCTCGCCATCGCGCAGCAGGCCGCTTGTCTGAAGGTCGCGTTCTGCCTTGAAGGTATCGTGCCCATCCCATGTCAGCGTGCCGTGCTCGCCGATTACGCGCCATGCACTCTCCCAACTCGTGCGCAGCCCCTGCGCACACCAACTGCCGCGATATGTGTAGGTTACGTTTTCCTCGAATTCAAAGATGGCATAGGCGCTCGCCCCATGAGCATACCAGGAGCCCTTGGGATTGGTCTCATGGCAATAGACCGCCTGCGGCTGCGTGCCGATGATGTAACGGGCCGCATCGAATGTGTGGATGGCCATATCGAGAAGGAGCACGTTCTCCATGGCCTCGCGGAACCCGCCGAAATGTGGGCCGAGAAAGAAGTCGCTGTGAACGCTTGTGACTGCACCGATCTCGTCGGAGGCAAGAAACGACCTGATCCTCCGAATGCCCTCAATGTAACGGCGGTTCTGAACGACCGCATGGATGCGTCCGGTCTCCCGTGCGGAGCGGATCAGGGATTGGGCATCCGCGAGCGAAGCGGCCATCGGCTTTTCGCTGAGCACATGACATCGATGGGCGAAGGCCGTCTGAACGACGTCATACCGAGCATCCGGCACGACGATGTCGAACACGAGCTGCGGTTTCGTGCTGGATAGCACCGCATCGAGATCAGAGCCCACAATGCTGTGTGTAAGACCAAACTCATCGGCCCGGCTTCGGGCTCTCGACGGATCAATATCCACCAGCCCGACAATAGTCAGTCCCTCGATACGTGCGGCAGCCTCGAGCCAGCGTCGGCTCATGAGTCCGCAGCCGACGAGTACGGCTCGCAACTCCATAGCTTCCTCCCGTTTCGGGCCTCTTGGCGGGCTCCGTAAACGTTTACGAGACTGAGGTTGACCGATAGGATTGTCAAGAGCCTTATGCAGGTAGCCGGGATGGAGTGAGGGAGGCTAGAACGTCTGTGGAGCGTAAATCGGTTGGAATTCGCGAACTGGCTCGCCATCTGAACATTTCGATCGGCACTGTATCCCGCGCGCTTAACGGTCGTAGCGATGTCAATGCCGAAACCCGCCAGCGCGTCGTGGAGGCTGCTGTCGAGCTTGGCTATGCCCCCAATCATTCGGGGCGGACCCTGCGGCAGGGGACAACCAATACCGTAGCGCTCATGATGCGCACCAACATCGACACAACCGGGTTTGGCGAGACGTTCTTCATGAGCTTGAGTGAGGGCGTGCAGGAGGTCTTAGCGCGCCATAATCTCGATCTCGTCATCCTGCCCTGTTCCTCGACTCACGATCAGGACGAGTACCTACGTCGAGCCGTGGAGCGGCACCTCGCCGATGGCTTCATCATTTCCGACACACAGCGGGTCGATCATCGCATCGACTACTTGATCAAGCGGCGCATCCCGTTCGTGACGCTGGGCCGCAGCCTATCGGGGGGATCCCATTCCTGGATCGATCTCGACTTCGAAGGAGTGGCGAAGCAGTCGGTGACTCGTCTCATCAACCTTGGTCACCACCGCATAGCCCTCGGCATGGCGGCGCGGGAGGTGAACAACCGATACATCTTCGAGGAAGCCTATCGTGATGCATTGGCTTCCCATGGGATCCCCTTCGACCCCGATCTTATCGTTCGTGTTCCGAATACCGAGGCTGGCGGTTATCAGCTAGGGCAGGATCTATTGGCGATACAAGATCGCCCAACAGCCGTCATTCTGGTGCAGGAAACCTTGGCGATCGGCCTCTACCGTAGCCTTGGGGAAGCCAGCCTCGAGCCTGGCCGCGATTTGTCGGTCATCGGGTTCCGTCAAAATCCGACCTGTCGCTTTCTATCGCCGTCGCTGACTTGCTTCAGCCTGTCGCTTCAGGAGCTTGGTGTCCGCTTGGGAGAGGTTCTGGTGGATCTAATGCATCGTGGCTTATCCCAAACAGGCATCGAGCCTGTTCGACAGCTTTGGCCGATGACTCTCGTGCCAGGACAAAGTGATCAGTTGGCCGGTTCATCATTGCCAAGGCGCCGCAGCCGACCGCAGAGCTGAGCCTTTCACAACAAGCTCGGTGGTCAGGTAGGAAAGCGATCTTGATGGCTGAAGCTCCGAATGAGGCAATCTGCTCCTGTCGCCTCCTGGAACGGGGCTGACCCGAGCCGAACTTCTGCAAGAGCAGAGTGAAGCGGAGATCTAACGGCTTCGCGTAAAGGCTCAGTTTAACCCGAAGACGACGTTCACCGGCTGCTTCGGAACCTCGTAATGCGCTGCAAGCGCTGAAACCCGTTTACCGGTATGAAAGCGGCCTGGCTTATCACCGAACTATGGCGGCAAAGGATTAGCCGGACCGCAAGAACACTTTCAGCTTCTAAATCCCGGACCGGTAAACGATGTTGCCGCCCACTATAGTCATCAAAGCCTTGGTGTCGCGGATCGCCTGTGGCGGCACAGAGAGGATGTCCTGGGATAGGATCGTCAGATCTGCGAGCTTGCCGTTCTCAATGGAGCCCCGGTCCTTCTCCACACCCATGACGATAGCATTGTTGATGGTGTAGAGCTGAAGAGCTTCGCGCGGTGTGATCGCCTGTTCTGGCCCGAGCTGATAGCCATTGAGCGTTCCACGGGTTGTCATCCACCACATCGACAGGAATGGGTCCACAGGAACGACCGGGCCATCGGTTCCGCCACCGACATGCACACCTGCGTCAAGCATCGCACGGATGGGAATAGCATAGCCTGCGCGCTTGTCGCCCCACCACCTTCGCTGGTTGTGCCCGAGAAGCACCGCGTGATCTTGTGCGGTTGCCATGATACCGAGCTCGCTCATCTTCTTGAGCGCGCTTTCGGACGGGAGAAACACATGCATGATCGTCCAGCGCAGGTCTCTGATCGGTGTCTCAGCATTGACCCGCTCATAGGAGCGCACGATGACGTCGATCGTCTCGTCACCGACGGCATGGGTCTGAACCTGTACTTTGGCCGCAGCAGCGAGCTTCAGTCCCTCGACGTATTCATCCTCTCCTCCTGGCGGCAGAAGGAGGACGCCACGATAGTTCGGATCCGGCTGTTCGCCGGGCACAATCTGATAGGGCTCATAGAGGCGTGCTCCCTCGACGCCGCCATCAAGCGGGTATTTGATCCCGGCAAATCGAAGCATGTGATCGGAGCGAAGTGAGGCTTGTGACAAGCCTTTCTGCACCTGCTCCTTGGTGAGCGCACGATAGAGCAGATCCGTGCGGATCGTCATCGCACCAGCGTCACGCAGCTGCGCATAGATCTGGATAGTGGGTTCATCAATCCCTGGCTCAACGACAGAGACGAGACCGTAGCTGTTGAGCTCCCGCATGGCCTCCCTGAGCAGGCGTGCGTGCTCGGCTGGCGCGGGAGGTGGCGGGAGGACACGGCGAGCGAAGTACGCGGCCGTCTCAAGAAGGACGCCAGTGGCCTCACCTGTGGCGGGATCTCGGACGATCACCCCGCCCTTTGGGTCGGAGGTCTCTTTTTTGATCCCGACAACCTCAAGGGCCTTGCTGTTGACGGTAACAACGTGCCCGCCGCGGGGGATGAACACTGGATTGTTGGCCGACACCTCGTCGAGCTCATAGCGGGTCGGGAGGCGTCCTTCCTTAAGCAGGCTCTCGTGCCAGCCGGATGAGGCGATCACCCACTGGCCCGGCGGTGTCTGAGCCACGCGCTCAGCAATCAGCTTCTTCACGTCGTCAACCGAGCGAGCCTCCAACAGCTTTACGGCAGGCCGGTTCAAGGCCGCCATCGACATGTGGAGATGCGTATCAATCAGGCCCGGCACTACAGTGCGCCCGTCGAGATCGATGATCTGGGTATTGGGACCGGCCTCCCTCAGCACGGTTGCAATGTCACCCACGGCAACAAAGCGATCACCGCGGATAGCCACAGCCTCTGTGGTGGTGAAGTTCTTGTCGACCGTGACGATCTTGCCATTGTGAAGGATGAGATCGGCGGGCTGCGCCCAAGCCGATCCAGCGAGCAGAGAGCCGGCAAGCAGAAAGCTGGCGGTCAAGAGTTGACGCGCACGAGTGCTGATCATGATGGAAGTTCCTGGTCTCACGAGTGGGAAAACTGTGCAGACTCAGAGGGTGCGCGTCGTGGCGTCTAACAGGACTACCGTAGCGGCCGGCCCAGTCACTGCGAGTTGGCCCTCAACGAGGACGGGTTCGAAGATCGCCGGAGCACCTTCGGTGGAAGCGGAACGGATTGTGATCGTCGCGCCGGGATCATGGATCGCGCCACAGAGCTGGCAAGCACCTGGCGAGGCCTCGGACAGGGCGAACTCACGTCCATCGAGGCTTGGTGCCAGGTAGCCCCGGATCCTGACCGTCTGACCTGTCATGGATCGTGCGAGATCGGAAGCCTGTCCGTCCGGCCCAACGAGAGTGGTCAAAGGCAAGTCATCCTTTGCGTTAGCTTTGGCGAGAGGGGCGAGAGTGATAAGACCGGCGATTCCGGCCAGGACGGAGCGGCGGTCGAGTTGAGGCATAACCTCGTGGCAGCAGATCTTGGCTAAGCGAGACATAGTGAGACCTCCTGATCCCTTGCTTGCCCTTATGCTGTTCTCCAAGCGCCGCATTCCACCCGAAGTGGGCTTCAGCGTTGCTTGCAGATGAGCATTTTGAACTGCCCCCACCGAGCTCTTATCGTTGCCGGAATATTTCGAGCTTGAAGGAAATAATTGTCAAGCAGTGCTTCGAACTCTGATCTGCTGACCGAGCGAGCGGTTATCTGGCTCTATTATCCGGGGTGGAGTGTTCCTTCTGATTTGAACGAGGCCCGTCGGAGATCAAGATCTCGGCGAGCCCATCAATTTCTCGCACGACACGGTTGATCTGACAGTGTTCTGGACCACCAATCGGGATCTCGGCCAAGGATCGCGTGAGGAGATGACGGGTCGGACGTAATGACTCCAGAAGCCTGTCGGCAACCTCCGGGTTCATTATGCGGTGGGACCTTCTCAGATGACCATGTTCCATAGGAATCAGCCCTCAATGTTCCTATTCTGTTCTAGTCAGATGTGGAGGGATGACAAGGAGGACCTTAGGGCTTTCCACCGGCTTTCGCGTCGCGGCGCGCTTGAGGTCTCCAACGCCCTTTTTCGCTTCACGCCTCAGGCATGTTCCACTGACCTGCGCTATGTATTGGCACATGACGAAGCCCTCTGATTTCACGGAAGCACTGACCTCACCCTCGGTTGCCCGCAATCGCGATCCCATCCTGAGCGTGCTTCGCCGGGTGCTTCCGCCGACCGGGCAGGTTCTGGAAATTGCCAGTGGGACCGGTGAGCACGCCGTTCACTTTGCGGCAGCCCTCCCGCATCTGACCTGGCAGCCTACCGACCGTGATGAGCAGGCCCTCAAGAGCATCGCTGCTCATCGGGCGACGTCTGGGCTGCCCAACCTGCTCGCGCCGCGCTTCCTTGATGCCGCTGCTCCAGAATGGCCTGTGGAGTGGGCCGATGCGATCGTTGCCATCAATATGGTCCACATCTCCCCCTGGCGGACGACCCGAGGGTTGATGGCTGGGGCAGGGCGCATACTCCCTCCAGGAGGAATTCTCTATCTCTACGGAGCCTACAAGGAGAACAGCGGCCACACGGCTCCGAGCAACGCAGCTTTTGACCTGGATCTCAGGAGGCGAAATCCGGAATGGGGTGTCCGCGACTTGGAAGCAGTGGCAGACCTGGCGAGGGAGCATGGACTGGACCTCGTCGAACGTATGCAGATGCCCGCTAACAATCTCAGCCTCATCTTTAGGCGATCGGAGTGATCTTACGCCGGGAATACTCGGACCGCGCGGCCAGCCCCGATGAATGCCCTGGCTGTGATGAAATCCTCAACCAGTGAAGATCTGCTTTGGGACGCCAGTATGGAAAAGGCACTACGGGGTCCGAACTGCGACTGTGTTTACCCAACGATCAGCTCGTCCAGGGCGCACATCATCGGTCACCCAGAGATCCGCTACAGAGAGGCCCCCGTCCTCTAAGCGCTTTTGCATCTCCTGTTCGGTCATGTCCGTGAAGGTGCGCTCTCCTACAACTCTGTCGTCAGTCCCGTGCTTTACCGATAGGTACCAGGCGCCACCACGTTTGAGTGCTCGAGCAAATCGCGCGAATGTCGAACCAAGCTCATCTCGCGGTACGTGCAGCAACGTAGCGCACGCCCAGATGCCATCAAACTCCTCCGACCATGCCATATCGGCGAAGGTCATATGGCGCACATCTAGCCCAGTATAAGCGGCTGCGCGTTTGACCATCTCAGCCGAGGCATCGAACGCTGTAACTTTATAGCCAGCTGCAGCGAACGCGCGGGCATCCCGCCCGGAACCGCACCCCGCATCGAGAATATGTCCACCTCGCGGTACACGCGCCAGAAAGCGCTCGCGCAAAGAATTGACGTTCGCATCCACCGTGTCGTTGAAGTACGCGTCAGCATTGGCATTGTAATAGCTGATCGACATCATCAAGCCTTTAGTTTGCGCCGACGAGAGCTTTCCCTAGGCGTCAATCCACCTTTCTATGCGATTGGCAGAGCTGACTCACTACGAGAGCCGTTGTTTAGCACAGTGATCAGCCGGGTGTAAAAGGGGTCACTCTCTGGGTTGTAGAAAGCCGAGCCACCCCAGTAGTTGTCGCGGAGGATGAGCTTCACTTGGTCGTAATGCTTCATCAAGGCACGGCTGCGGGCCTGAGGAGCACTGCCGAGCGAAGATGCAATACGTGCTTTCCACGGGTGATTGCTACCCATGATATTCTCGTTCCTCGCGATGAGCTTGTGCATGAAGTGCTCTCCAACGACCCGGTCCGACTTGAGGCCGTTGCACAAACTATGCGCGAGAACGAGATTCCAGACCTCATCATGGTGCACAACTTGGCGCGGCAACACATGGTCAACGTGGACATCATCCGGCGCCATGGGCTCACCACAGTAGAAGCAGGCATTACCCTGGTAGCCTTGTAGGAAGGAAATGTTCGAGGTCAGGCTCTTACGCTTATGGCCATTCGCTAGATATGTAAGCCTGAGATCATTGGCGAGCTCATAGTGCTCGTGACGCTCGTGGCTCATGGTGAAGGCGCCTTCGAGGAGCGACCAGCGTGAGTCGAGTTCCTCCTGCAGTTCAGTGCGGCTGGAGGCCGCTACTGCATGAAGCTCGTCGGTAAGCTCAAGCGCGTGTCCGAAGTTCGTCCGATAGAACTTTCCTTGAAAGCTCGTGTCGTCTCCGAGATTGTGAAATCGATTAATGACATCCTCAAAGGCTGTGCGTCCAACCTCGTTCACCGCTTGGTCGAGTGACAGCTTGTCGACCTGAAGCTCCGCAACGATGCGCTCCATCTTTGTGCGCCGACTTGGGTTCGACTGTTGTGGCATCGCTTCGCTCGATGCGAGGCGCTGCAGGTATTGGTGGAGGAACTCGTGAGAGAGCACGTCCCATGGAACAGAGGTATATCCCTGGTCAGACAGGCTGAGCAGAGTTTTGCCAAGCGCGATCTTGTACGTGGCTTGATTGAGACCGTAGAGGATCAGCGCCTTCCAGTGATCTTGATCAGTAAACTCTGACATGACAGTTCGCAGCCCCATTCTGTCTCATTCTTACAGCAACGCAATATCCCAATCGCAGATGGTTGGTGCAAAAAATCCGTTCAGGCTGATCGGTTCCAATGGCTCAGATCCATCTGGCATACGGCAGCAAACGCCAACAGACTTGAACCAGTCCCTCAGCGAGCTTTCGGCTCCGTTTCTGGAGCGAGCCAACGGGGGTATTTGCCCAGCAGACGGCTGGTTGTCCCGGAGGACCATGTCCCGGGTATCCCGCGAGGATTGTCGGCTCCATACCGGCATGATAAACAGCAAGTCCTTTTCCAACCTCGTATGAACCAGGAGTCATGGCATGGGAGCCGAGCCCTCGTCGGACAAGTAGGCCGCAACAACGCTTTCCTTGTTGTTGCGGCGTCTGTCGAACCGATCCCAGCCCAGGCTGACAGGCAGATCGCCGCCGAATGTTCCTCATTTGAGCGGATGCCTCATCATGTCTCCAAAGCCCCCCGTGTGGGCCTACTCCCTGCCGACAGCGCTCCTGCTGATGGCCCCCTTCGACATCCTCGCCTCCTTGGCGATGGATATCTATCTCCCGATTGTTCCGGCCATGCCAGGCATTCTCGGCACCAGCCCGGTCATCGTCCAGCTCACCTTGAGCCTTTATATGGTGATGCTCGGGCTCGGCCAGATCATCTTCGGGCCGATCTCCGACCGCATCGGAAGGCGGCCCGTTCTGATCAGCGGCGCGATCCTGTTTGCCGCGGCCTCATTCTGCCTGGCGGCATCCTCGACTGCCGTTCCCTTTGTTGCCCTCCGCTTCCTGCAAGCAGTGGGGGCCTCGGCAGCCATGGTAGCCACCTTTGCAACGGTGCGCGACGTATATGCCGACCGCCCGGAAAGCGTGGTCATCTACAGCCTATTCAGCTCCATGTTGGCCTTCGTGCCTGCGTTAGGGCCAATCGCTGGGGCGCTGCTCGCGGACAGCTTCGGTTGGCGCTCGATCTTCGTCACCTTGGGTGCCCTCGCAGTTCCTGCCGTCCTGCTTGCTCTGCTGCGCTGGCATGAAACCCGGCCGGTAGCTGCCACCCTGTCACGACGCTCGTTCCTGCCTGTCCTTCGCAGCCTCGCGTTCTGGACCTATACGCTCGGGTTCAGCGCCGCCATGGGGACGTTCTTCGTGTTCTTCTCGACCGCTCCCCGTGTCCTCATCGACAGGGCCGGCTACTCCGAGCTGGAATTCAGCTTCGCCTTCGCCACGGCAGCGGTCGTGATGATCATCACGACACGCTTCGCCAAGTGGTTCGTTGCCCGGTGGGGGAACTCCGGCAGTCTCACGCACGGCATGATGATGCTGCTCATGGGCGCAGGGCTCCTGAGCATGGGTCAGGTTTTCGGGGTTCCATCCTTCTGGACGTTCATCGCCCCTATGTGGGTCATGGCGATCGGTATCGTCTTCACTGTATCGGTGACGGCGAACGGCGCTCTGGAGAAGTTCGGGGACGTGGCCGGGTCGGCCGTAGCACTGCATTTCTGCGTGCAAAGCCTCATCGTGAGTATTGGTGGAACGTCGGCCGTGATCTGGTTGCAAGGCGACAGCGCATGGCCGCTTGCAACATTCTCCTCGATCATGGCCATCGTAGTCCTGATTGGCCAGGGATGGTTGTATCACCAAGGTCGTGTGCGCACGTGATCCAACGTGAAGTCAGGCTAGATGTCCGGCTTCACCAACCCTTCCAGGCAGATCAGGAGCCTCAGTCGCAGCCCGTTGGCAGTGCGAGGTGAACGCTGGTCGAACTGCTTCGATCCTGTTCCATTACCTCCGGCGTAATCGACGCCATGTCCAGCCTCGGCCATGGTTCTCGCGCCGGAAATGATCTGGCCATCAAAAAGGAGACCTCCCATGACCGACGCTACCTCCATCGCCACCGCCTACATCGCCCTCTGGAACGAAACCGACCCGGATCGCCGCAAGGCCCTGATGGCGAACCTCTGGGCCGAGGCAGGCACCTACCGCGATCCTCTCATGCAAGGTGAAGGCCATGACCAGATCGATGCCCTGATCGCTGGCGTGCAGGGACAGTTCCCGGACTTCCGCTTTGCCCTCGTGGGACAGCCCGACGGCTACGGCAATCAGGTGCGCTTTTCCTGGCAGCTTGGTCCAGACGGCAGTGATGGTCCTATCAAGGGGACCGACTTCGCAACCCTCGAGAACGGCAGCCTCAAGAGCGTGGTCGGCTTTCTCGATCAGGTGCCGGCTGCGGCCTGAACCTCCGGCGAGGGCTGGGCCGCATCACCAGCCGCGTCAGTCCTCGCGCACCCCTTCCAGCAGCTCCGACGACGACCGAGCTTCCCGACAGAGGAGTGTCCGACGGCAGTAAGTGCCGCTTCCTGCATCTGGTCTTCGAGAATGAACAATGACGAGCATGCGCATTCTAGGGTTGTCTGACTAGAGGAGCGTTGCTTCTAGGCCGTCGCATTTGGTTAGCAGTGAGACAACATGGGACACCATGAGATGCCATGGCACAGATTGAGACGGTATGAGACGACATGGAACAGCATGGGACAACCGGCGGAAGGTAGGCAGATCAAAAGCGCGAAGGATTAGCCCTGAGACAGCATGGGACAGCATGAGACGCCATGGCACGGATACGGACAGCATGGGACAAGGTGAGACGGCATGGGACAAGCTCGGAGGATCGGCAGGGCATGAGACAACGGGCAATCGGGCGTCACATTGGCCGGCATGAGTGAGACAACATGGGACAACATGAGACGGAATGGGACAGCATGAGACGACATGGGACGCAGTGAGACAGCATGAGACAGACGCGCGGCAGGTCGCTCCGGGTCCTTCCCGTCAGAAGTGTCTACCGGGGGTGGCGCTGAGCCCCGGTCCTTGGGAGTTTTCAAAAAATTTTCCGGAAACGTTCAGGGATAAATTCAAGATAGGCGATGTGCCAGAAACACCTATTCTGCTCGGCTTTTTGATGTGCGGATTAGACAATGCTTTCAACGGCTTAGGAGGTTTCTGGGTTTTTGGCACATCTCCTTGAATCCGCAGTTTTGAATCTCTCTCTTTTACTATCGATTATGCCTCGAGGGACGTGTCCAAAATGCCAAAAACCCAGAAACTCTCTCGAAATCATTATGCCGATAACGCGCCAGGGCTTTCGGTTTTTGCCAGCCCGTCTCATGCGCGGATAAAAAAAGCCCCGCCGAAGCGGGGCCTTTTGGTCAGTGGCCGAATACGAGGATACACGCATGCTTCGTTAGAGATGGTTCACCGTCCAGTCCGACATGCTGAAGGAAACCTCGCTCGCGCAGCATGAACTTCGTCCAGTGTATCGCGGACAAGAAATCCTCCGCCACCTTGCCGGTCTCGAGTGCCAACTCGCCCAACCGACCGTCGAAGAACATCTCAAGCTTTCGTTCATCAATGGTCTTCCCGACATGGTCGGCATAATCATAAACCTCGTTAGGGACGGCTCCGTGCTTGATGAGAACATCGAGGACATTGAGCTTCATCTGGGCATCAGTAACTTGAGGGCTGCAGTTCAGCGCGGCAAACACCTCGCGTTCGATGACTTTCTTGGCATTAGGTGATACGAGTCCTTCAAGCCAGTTGATTGCGGGAACATTCATTCCTGCCTCCTGTAAGTTATTAGACGGTTTCTGTTGCTTTACTTGCCCACGAGAGCCCATAGGCGGTCGTTGACGAGATACCGCTTTGTCGGTCTGCCGCCCTTCGCCGTCGTCGTCTCTTCGCGCCTGAGCCAACGCAGAGACTCAAGATAGGCGAGCGCATCTTGAAGCTGATCTTTGTCGGTCCGCCTAGAAATGCCAGTGATGCCAGCCTCGCGTTGAACGAAAGTAGCCGTGAAGTGCTCTCGGCCACTATCAACAATCCACTCTGCAATGACCTTCGCCATGCGAACTTCATCTGAGGTGGCGGCGAGGCCGAAAACGCGCATCTGCATTGGCTTCAAGTAGCTCTCGCGAAACTCGATAGCCTTGCGCACAGAACCCGTGCTCACCTCTTTTGGCCCATTGACGTTCTCATTGAACGGGTCCGTGCACCAATCGAGGAACTCAAGGACAAGGGCCATGCGGGCGACGTGTGCGTCAGCCTTTCCGAAGGGGCCTTGGAGCTTAGTCGGGGCATACTTCTCCCTAACCTTGCGGTCATTTGACCACTCCTCGAACACGTCCATTGCACCGTTGGAGAACGGTACGGTGACAGGCTCCCAAAGGCCAGTTGCCTTGTCCTTCTGCATCCTGAGTTCGGAAAGCGTCTCAAAGGGTAATCTGGAACGTAGCTCGGCCCGCTTGCCCCGATTGATCTTGCGGATGGCATTCTCAGGCCAGAAGGGCATGAAACGAGCCTGAAGGCCATCTTCCGCACTCGACACCAACGCAAGCAAAGGCTCAGGCTGAATACCGCCGAGGATGGAAACGTTGAAGTTGCGCACCCGCACCGGCTCTCCGCCGTCTTTTACGCGGTCCACGGTGTAGACGCCGCCGCCGAACGCTTCGAGCCATGCCGGGCGATCCGTTGCACCTGGGCCGCCGTAGCGGGAGAGGTTCTGCGACCAACCCGTCATCTCGTCTCGATAGTTGAGGAAACCGCGAGGATTATCCGTCATGAGACGGACAAGGGCCTCAAGAGTCGAGTCACCCACCAAGGCGCGGCGTCGTACGGGCTCAGGAGGGGCGATACAATCGGGAGGCATGTCGCCGACGTCGTCACCCTTCTCCAATGCAGCGGCCATGCGGTTTTCCCACTGCTTGCGCTTCATATCGGCTTGCTTCTTGTTGCTCTGCCATAGACGTTTCGCCTCATGATAGTCAGGCTCCCAACCGGCCTCGATATCGCTGACGGTCTTGATAAGCGGGCGGAGGGCTGGCGACTTATTGGCAGACGGTGGACCGATGATCTGACACCACATGACTGTCGGCTCTCTCCACTCGGGAAGTGGGCTCACCCAACGAGAATTGCCGATAAGGGAGGCTGCGATAGAAAAGACACCGGCCGCGGCATAATCAATGGGCGCGGCACCGTTGGTCGCAAGCGTCTCGATCTCCTGTTGCCAGAATGGGGGAACGACGTGCAGAGGGAAATCAGGTGCGGGATTACGAACCTGTTGCAATATCGATATGTCGGGATCATCGGGATACGGCTTCCGCGCCCTCGGGTCCGATTTCTTGTCTGCTAACTCTACGAGATTCTCAAATTCGTCCTTGAGGGCCCGTTGCTCCACCCGCGTGTAGGGCTTTGGCGCGTCAGGATCGACAAGGGTTTCCATCGCATCGACATCCGCCATGAGTTCAGCATGTCTCATCGCGCTATTACTTTCTTTGAGGATCGTGCGCAGCGTGAACGGGCGCTGAGGGTTGCCCCTGTCGAACGATTTCCAATCTTTCCAGGCCTCCGCCCGATTGAACTTCTCGGGTATCTTCTTCGAGAACTTGCACCAAAGCTCGAACGCGGCCTTTTCCCCGTTGAAGTTGTGATGGAGCGCCATACCGAGGCGTAGCCAATAGGGACGATGCACGCACCAAGGGTCCAAATCGAGGTATTCGAACCTCTCTTCGACCTCCTCATAGCTGATTTCAATGACGTCCGTCTTGATGGGCCCCTCATATCGCACAGGATTGACGAGGCTCTCGATAGTCTTGTCCGAAATGTAGGGAATCTCGTTCGTCGGATCGATCTCGACTTCCCAACAATAGGGCTTTTGGCTGATAGGGTGGATTGACGGCGGCAACGCAACCTGTTTTCCGGTGCCGAATAGATCAATTTCCCAAGATTGATGCGGTTTCCCGTCCTCACCGATGATCTGACGCCCGCTTTTTGCAAGACTCTTTCCTCGATAGGCGACATCCGTCACGAAATAGAGGTGACAGGACTCTCCTCCCGATCCTGAACGCACGCGGGGAAGATTTTGCAAGTTGACACCAGGAAGCAGTCGATTGAGTTCTGCAAATGCCGCGTCCTTTTCCTTCGGATCACGGATGTCAACGTCAATGGCGTGTAGGAACATCCCGTCGATCTTGGAGTGAATGCCAAGACGGACGCCTAAGTTCATGTCATCCTCATATTGCGCCTCTAGCTGCGCGTATGAGTACCTGGGCTTCTCAGACCAACCGGCTTCGACAGGCTGCTTGGTTTTTGGCTTCAGGAGGATGACAGACGCACCCATCCTGGCAAGGTGTTTGACTTCTTCGAGTGCCGCATGCTTTTGCGCACGGGCCCGCCGAATGGTAGGAGTAGAGGTCGAGACTGCCATCCGCGGATTGATGCGTGCGGAGACGGACCCATTGTCTGTTGTCATGGTAGTTCCAAACGTTTTGAGTTCGAACTCAACGAAGTTCATCGAATTGAAGTCCTGCATTGCTTGTGCGTCCTGACTCCGCCAACTGAAGGCGTTCTGCGATCGAGGCGCAGCGCTGCGTTCGCCGGATGCGCTTGCCCCGTCGCTAAGATTGAGATGTTGGTAAAATCGAGAAAGCCTTAGCGCTCGGCACTCTCCATTTGCGCGATATATGCGCTAATGGCCTCAGGCCGATAACGAATCGGCGAGCGTTTTCCGCGCCCCAAGCGCATCCACTGCGGACCTTGCCGCTGGCTACGCCACCATATGGCTGTGGCTGGCGCGATGCCGAGTAGTGTCGCCACATCCTCAGTGGTTAGAAGTCGTTGGAGGCTTTCACGCTGCAGAACGGCTTGCGATTCGACTGAAGACTTGGAGGTCTTCTTGGTTGGTAATGCCCCTGAACGGTCTGCTAGATGCTGGCCGCTGCTGAAGCACGCACTTACATTATTGCTCATTTTTAATCCTCAAATAGGTCACTTGTGACGCTTTCAGCCGGGCGGCACGTCGGCCTTCTCCGAGGTCATATGTATGAGGAATGGTTCAACATAAACAAGTATATTCAATAAAAAAATTGACTCCCTAATATCATCTGCATGAGACCAATGGTCCCCAATACTTGATAACTTGTTATCACTGCGAGCAACAGAAGGGGATGGTCGGTGCGCGCGGCATTATCAACTTCATGTTGACATTGCCTGCCCGCTCAAGTGATGAACGTCTACTCTAAAAAGTGGGCTAAGTTACTGTAGGCAGCTCGACTTTTGGGCGAGGAGGCCCGCGTTCGCCGATTACGTGGCATCTCGCATCATCATGCTGTCTAGAACCGCTTGTTCAATCCTCAGAGGTCAGTTGAAGACCATCGCCAGCTGTCGAACCAGTCTGGAGCACGAGCACCGCGGTCTGTGTGGATAACTTCCAATGACCAGCGAGTTGGCTGCGTCACTCCCAATTATGGCAGGGCCTCGGCGATTCGGTTGGAGTTAAGGCTGGCACTCTCGATTCCGCTTGAACCCAATCCAGCAGCATGCGTGAGGAGACGATCCCAGGCGTCAAACGCCGCCCGCCGCTCCTTCAACAGGGGGGCGCGATTGTAAACGCCCACAATGCCGCCGAACGTACCCGAGATGTGATTGATGGCCCGCTCGATCACCGGAATGTCGACTCCCAGCTGATCATGCGCATGGGTGACGAAGCTGCGGCGCAGATCATGCAAGGTCCAATGGGGCAGGGGGGCGGCTTTGGGATCCAGGCCACGCCGCAGCTCCAGTACCTTGGCATCCAGTCGCCGTTTGGCCTTTGAGAGGGCCCCAAACACTGTCCCGTGTGTGGTTGAGAAAATGAGCTCCCGTCCGTGCTGACGAGAGGCGAGAATAGCCAGCGCCGTCGGCGACAGAGTGACGTCATGCGCACGCCTGTTCTTGGTCCTCTCCGCCGGCAGACGCCAAAGCCTCTCCTCGCCATCGATTTCGCTATGCGGCATCTCAAACACCTCGGACCGGCGCTGGCCTGTAAGCATGAGAAAGCGCACGGCGGCGCCGTAGGTGTCATCCAGCGCCAGGGCAGCACGGTAGATCAACCCAAGCTCCTCCATCGACAGGACCCGTTCGCGCCTCACATCCCGGCCGGCCGGGGCTGTGTCCCGAACTGGGTTCTCGTCACACAGGCCCACAGACCGGGCCCAGGAGAACATTTTGCGGATCACCGCCCGGGCGAGATTGGCTTGCCGAATGCCGCGCTCAGCGATTCTGTGAAGAGCGTCTGCGATGTCGGCTCGGGTGACTTCATCGAAGGGCCTGTTTGCCAGCGGTTCAAACAGGCGAGTCAGAATGCGTCGGTATTCGGCTGCCGTCCTGGGCCTCAGGCGGGGGTCCACGTACTTGGTTAGGAACTCGTCGCATACATCAGCAAAGCGGCGCTTGCGCACCCGATCCAGCTCGCTTTGCCGCTTCTCGGCCGAGGGATCACTGCCTCGAGCGACCTGCCCGGCGAGATCACGTGCTACTCGCCTGGCATCTTCGAGTCCGAGCTTGCGCACATCACCGATGGTGATCATTCGGGCCGGCGCGCTGCGACTCGCTCCCGCGCGATAGCGATAGACGTACCGCCGCTGCCCGGAGGGATAGACCCGCACCCCGAAGCCCGGGGTGGTCTCATCCCACACGGCATATTCTTTGGCTTGGATCGGCAGAGATCCGACCCGACTGGCAGTCAACTTGATACGCTCTGGCACGACTTGCCCCCGGTTTTCCGTGCGCACCCCGTGCGCACGCTGCTTCGATTTGGCTGCAGCTTATTCGGGTTTGTTCGACTTATTCAATGCCAGAAAACCGAGTCTGCACAAGTACTTAGCCAAAAACTCATTGTGCCACAAGGACTCGTAGGGATGATGCTGTTCTAACTTTTAATCAGAGGGTCCTGGGTTCGAGTCCCAGCGCGCTCACCATATTTCCCAGAGGCTTAGCTCCTGTGTGACCTTCCGGCAGGTCGCAGATTTTAATCTCGGTAATCACATAGTAAGCACCAGACGCACGTTGCGGCTGCAATTGGTTTCGCCTCAGGGTCGAGACCTCCCGGCCGATGCCGGATCCTACGGCTGGCGTGGCTATCGTCCTCCGGTTAGCATACAGCCCATGCAGGGATCCGGGCAGGTCGGTACACATGAGCCAGCACCATCACCACCACGATCATGACAACCACAGCCATCTCTCTGAGATCGAGCTGAGGGTGCGTGCACTCGAGTCAATTCTGGTCGAGAAAGGCTATGTCGATCCAGCCGCCATCGATGCGCTGGTCGAGACCTATGAGGTCAAGGTGGGACCGCGCAACGGCGCCAAAGTGGTCGCTAAAGCCTGGGCTGATCCAGCCTACCTGGACTGGCTCCGGACGGATGCGACGGCTGCCATTGCCTCTCTCGGCTTCATCGGGCGCCAGGGCGAGCACATGGTGGCGGTCGAGAACACGCCAGATCAGCACAACATGGTCGTGTGCACCCTGTGCTCCTGTTACCCGTGGCCGGTGCTCGGCTTACCTCCGGTCTGGTATAAGTCTGCCCCCTACCGCTCTCGGGCTGTGCTCGAGCCTCGCGCGGTTCTGGCCGAGTTCGGGGTATACCTGCCGGAGACCGCCCGCATCCGGGTCTGGGACTCGACTGCCGAGGTCAGGTACCTCGTGATCCCAAGGCGACCCGAGGGAACAAAGGGCATGAGCGAGGAGGCATTGGCCGAACTCGTCACCCGCGACTCCATGATTGGCACCGGCCTCGCCCGGCAACCGGAGGCAGTGCGATGAATGGCGCTCAGGACCTCGGCGGGATGATGGGCTTCGGCCCGATCGCCATCGAGCAGGACGAGCCCTGGGTTCCATGCCGAGTGGGAGCGACGGGCCTTTGGCCTGACCCTGGCGATGGGAGCCACCGGTAGCTGGAACATCGACATGAGCCGGCACGCCCGCGAGTCCTTGCCGCCTGCCGAGTATCTCACCTCGAGCTACTACGAGATCTGGACCAAGGGTGTCGAAAAGTTGGTCGTCGCGGCAGGGCTCGTCAGCGACGACGAGTTGAGGCTTGGCCAAGCTCTGGAGGAGCTAGCGCCGATCAAGCGGGTGCTCAAGGCAGAGGACGTGCCGGCAGTGCTGGCCCGCGGCGGCCCAACAGAGCGCCCGCTCGAGCAGCCGGCGCGCTTTGCCGTTGGTGACCGGGTCCGCACCCGCAACATACACCCCAGGGGCCACACCCGCCTGCCGCGCTATGCCCGTGGCAGGATCGGGGTCGTGGAGCTGGTGCATGGTGCCCACGTGTTCCCGGATTCGAACGCACATGGACGAGGCGAGCGGCCGCAATGGCTCTACACGATCCGCTTCTCGGGCCGGGAGCTCTGGGGCGAGCAGGCGGATCCAACCATCAGTGTCTCAATCGATGCCTGGGAGAGCTACCTTGAGCCGGCATGAGGATCTAGCCCGCGTGGTTGCGGAGGTTGCGCCGATCCCCCGCGGCGATGACGGTGAGCCTGTCTTCCGCGAGCCTTGGGAGGCGCAGGCCTTCGCAATGACGCTGGCTCTCCACGAACAGGGCCTGTTTACCTGGACGGAGTGGGCTGCCGCACTCTCGGTCGCGATCAAACAGGCCCAGGGCGCTGGCGATTGCGACGACGGCTCGACCTACTACCGGCACTGGCTGGCTGCGATCGAGCAGTTGGTCAGCGACAAGGGCCTTGCATCCGAGCAGGCCTTAGCAGAGCGCCGTGGCGCATGGGACCGCGCGGCGCACGCGACCCCGCACGGGCAGCCGATCCTGCTCGAGAATGATCCACTCCGCTGATCTGCGAACCGCGAGGGCGTGCGTGGCGATAGTTAACCGACGCACGCCTTGCCCTCCGGCCTCCGCTGGCGACGGAGGGCAGGCCTCGAACTGAAAGCTGTTCCTGACCAAACTTCCGCACTCAGCAGGAAAGCAGACATTCAGGTGGCGATGCCCCGCGTCGCATTTTGACCCTGGCTGTGTCAAAACGCGGCCGATGATATGATCTCCCAGCCTTGTTTGGGGGATCCGATGAGACGCTTTGTCGAAGGCGTGGATCGCAGCCAGACCACCCTGTTTCCGGAAAGCCTGGACGACTGGGTTGATGAGAACAACCCGGTGCGTGTCATCGATGCTTTTGTCGACGCGCTCGATCTAAGGGCTCTTGGCTTTGACGGTGTTGTGCCCGAAGCCACAGGACGCCCCTCGTATCATCCTGCGGCTCTGCTCAAGCTCTACATCTACGGCTACCTCAACCGGGTACAGTCGAGCCGACGCTTGGAGCGGGAGGCCAGTCGCAATGTCGAGCTGATGTGGCTCACCGGCCGCTTGGCTCCTGATCACAAGACCATTGCCAATTTCCGCAAGGACAATGGCCGCGCCATCCGTCAGGTCTGCGCCCAGTTCGTTGTGCTCTGCCGCAGGCTGGGGCTGTTGCACACCGCCAGCGTAGCGATCGACGGCTCCAAGTTCAAAGCGGTCAACAACCGGGATCGCAACTTCACCCGCGCCAAGGTGGAGCGCCGTCGCGCTCAGATCGAGGAGAGTGTCGCGCGCTATCTCCAGCAACTCGATACGGCGGATCGGCATGAGCCCTCAGAGGCGCTCACCGCCAGGACCACTCGGCTGAAGGAGAAGATCGCCAAACTCGGGGAAGAGATGCAGCGGCTGGCCGCGATCGAGGCGCAGATGCAGGCGTCTCCCGACCAGCAGATCTCGCTGACCGATCCGGATGCGCGCTCGATGGCGACCAGCGGGCGTGGCTCCGGCGTGGTGGGCTACAACGTGCAGGTGGCGGTGGAAACCCAGCACCATCTGATCGTGGCTCATGAGGTAACTAACGATGGCTGCGATCGTGCCCAGCTCTCCACCCTGGGCAAGGAGGCGAAGGCTGTCCTGGAGGTGGAGACACTCGAAGCTGTCGCTGACCGCGGTTATTGGGATAGCGAGGAGATCCTGGCCTGCGACCAGGCTGGCGTCACCGTCACTCTGCCCAAGCCCATGACCTCCGGCGCCAAGTCCGGCGGCCGGTTCGGCAAGCAGGACTTCGTCTACCTGCCCGAGGAGGACGCCTATCGCTGTCCGGCGGGCGAGAAGCTCAAGTACTACTACAGCAACGTCGAGCGTGGGCTGACACTGCGGCGCTACTGGACCATGGCTTGCCAGGACTGCCCGCTCAAGAGCCGCTGCACCACGGGCCCGCAGCGGCGGATCACACGCTGGGAGCACGAGGACGTGCTGGAGGCGGTGCAGCGCCGGCTCGATCTGAACCCAGGGGCCATGCGCCAGCGGCGGGAGGTGGTCGAGCATCCGTTCGGCACGATCAAGCTGCGCATGGGTGCCACGCACTTCCCGATGAAGACCTTGCCGAAGGTGGCCAGTGAGATGGCGCTGCACGTGCTGGCCTACAATCTCACCCGAGTGCTGAACATTCTGGGCATCCAGCCTCTCCTGACCGCTCTCAGGGCATAGAGGAGGGGCGTGAGCCTCGTTCCCTGCTGTGCGGCGCACCAGAGAAGACACCTCACAACAGGCATGAGGCTTCAGGGTACTGTCTACAGGCGCGGGAGCGCTTCCCGAGCCCGCCAAACGCTCCCGTGCATCAGGAAAGATCCCTCCAGCCTCCGCCGAAGAGTTTTGACACAACCAAGACCCCAAGCAGACCTTCGTGCTTTCGAGACGCTTCATCCGAACCGATGCCCAGAAGCTGTTCACAAGCTATTCGCCAAGCTGCGAGCTTCCGCGGCGTCCGAACCTGGATCTCGGACGGGTGACGCGTCTGCGCGTCGCTGCCTTCAGGAGCTTGCGGAAGGTCGGACATTCCAGGTGAGACGGAGCGGGACATTCAGCCACGTGCCGAAGGGCATCCCGCAGCACCCGCAGGTCGAGCATCTGCCGCTGCAAATCATCTGCCTTGGCATGCAACTGATCCCGGGGAATGTTGGGCCGGCCGTCCTTCCCGAACATGCCGGCGATCTCGGTGAGGGAGAAACCAGCCGTCTTCCCGAGTTCGATCAGCGATAGCCTCAAGACGACATCGGCATCGAATTGCCGCCGCAGCCCATGTCGGGTGATCGACCGGATCAAGCCGACCTCCTCATAGTAGCGCAGCGTCGAGGGCGGCACTCCCGATCGGTCGGCAACCTCTCCAATATCCATCATTCCCATGCTTGACCTCAAGTTGGCTTGAAGTCGTACCGTGTCTCGAATCGTCACTTCGAGCAAGAGGCACGCCATGACCATCACCACAGTCCGGAGGCAGACACAGATCTGGCGAGACCCGCGAGCAATCGCGCTGCTGATGGCAGCGTCCCTCACGACCATGGCCAATGCCACGATCAGTCCCGCGCTCCCCGGGCTTGAGCGCCTGTTTGGGGAAGACCCCAATGCTGGGATGCTGGTACGCCTGCTCGTGCCCGCGCCCTCTATCAGCGTCGCCATCTTCGCGCCGTTCGCCGGTCTCATTGCTGATCGGTACGGTCGGCGTCGGATGCTCCTTGCTGGGGTCATCCTCTTCGTGATCGCCGGATGCGCGGGGTTGGTCCTTCCCGACCTCCCAACCATCTTTGCCAGTCGTCTGGTATTGGGACTGGCTGTCGCCCTCATCATGACGGCGCAGACCGCGCTCATCGGCGACTACTTCACCGGCGACGACCGGAGCGCGTTGTCAGGACTTCAGATATCAGCCCGGAACTTCGGAGGGCTCGTGTTCATCTCGCTCGCGGGATGGTTCGCGGCGCTCTCGCCGCGTCTGCCCTTCGTCATCTATGGAATTGCCGCTGTCTTCCTGCCGTTGATGTGGAAGGTTATCGCCGATCCGCAACGGACCTCGCCCGTTCCCCATACCCACCTGGAGGATAGCTCCTCCGATACTTCATCATGGGGCTTCATCTTCGCGCTGCTCGTGCTTCTTCAAGCCGCCACGAACACGATCTTTTTCGTTATGCCGACCCAGTTGTCGTTTTTCTTCGCAGCGGCAGGCTACAGCAGCCCAGTGATGACCGGCTCAGCACTCGGCATCCTGATGCTCTCGGGCGGCAGCTTCGCGCTGCTGTACGGGCGGGTCCATCGGGCCATCGGCTACGTGGGCGTCTTCGCTCTGGGCTATGGTGCGATGGCGCTTGGTTTCGTGTTGCTGGCCCTTGCTGCGATGCCTCTGGCGTGGTTCGTAGGAGCCGCGGCCATCGGCGCAGGCTATGCATTGGTCTCGCCGAGCTTCGTGGCCCTTGCCTTGGGGCTTGCTCCGCTCCAGCGGAGGGGAACGGCTGGCGGTGTCCTGACCGCTTCCGTGTTCATCGGCCAGTTCTGTTCGCCCCTCCTGAGCACACCATTGATCGCGGCATACGGTTACGAGGGGCTGTTCCACATCACATCATTGCTTGCCGCCGCTATGGCCTCTGCGGCGGTCTTGAAGGCATGCGCAGTGGGACTTCAGGCATTGAAACGCGGGATCGCAACGATGGAGTGGCGTCATACGGCCGAACAAGGGCCTGCTCCCGGACAAAATTCTAGGGAATGACGCCTTTTGGCACGAGGTGGAAGTAGGGCTTTGGTCTGCTCATCGGGCGGCAAGCAGACCTTCATTTCATGTGCTGTTCGTTACTCTTTGACCCCACGCGGACGCTTGGGCATGCCCGGCACTCTGGCTAGCTCTCAGCTCACGCGCCTTGGAATACCTCACGGGGTGTGGTCTCCCGTCAGCAGAGGAAGTATTCTCCCACCGAGGCAGTGGGCAAGCTCTCACTGAGAAGGTCATTTCCCATGTCAGGTCATGCGATCCACATCAAGGTTGACGGAAGAACCTACTCGGGAACCTACCAGGTTGACCGAAAACTGCTAACCGTCACGACAACCTACGGCAGGAGGTCCGCCGAAATTAATCCCCGAGTGGCGCATGAGACCCTTGCCCACCAACTCCTCCAGGAGCTGGTCCAGCAGGAAAAGTCGCGCAAGGGCTCGACCCTCTGACAAAAGGAGGGCCGTTCGTTGCGGACCATGTCCCGATACTCTGCTCTTGGCCTTATCGGATGGCTCAGCATGCTTGGGCCTGCGCTCGCGGACGAGATGGCGGCATGGACTGCCTTGCGCCAAGGTGGGCACGTGGCCCTCATGCGCCACGCCGAAGCGCCCGGCGGCGCCGGCGACCCGCCAGGCTTCAGGCTCGACGACTGCTCCACCCAGCGCAACCTGAGCGCCAAGGGGCGCGCGGACGCCCAAGCCGTCGGGAAGAACTTGCGGGCCAAGGGTGTCGCTGTCGCGAGGCTGCTGAGTTCGCCTTGGTGCCGTTGTGTCGACACGGCCCGCTTGATGGATCTGGGCCCTGTCGAGATCGAGCCGACGTTCGCCAACGCCTTTGTTCTGGCGGAGCAGCGGAACGCCCTGACGGCTGGTGCAAAGGCCATCGTCACCGGCTGGAAAGGGCCCGAGACTCTTCTTATCGTGACCCATGGCGCGAACATCCAGGCGCTGACTGGCTCCAATCCAGCCTCGGGGGAGATCGTCGTGGCCGCAGTCGCCCCCGACAGAACTATTCGGGAGATTGGGCGCATCCCGGTTCCTCAACCATGAGATAAGCTCCGGCTATGCCACGGGGCCGATGTCACTTATGGCGCAGAGCACTTCAGCAACGAGTGTGAACATTGGGATCTGCCTTCATGTCAGGCCGACACCATCACCCTACTGTCCAACTCCAGGCCGGCGCCGCCGAGGCCGCTTGGCTCGCTATGGTGAGAGACTGAACCGTGATCTCGTCCCTGTCTGAGCTGCTTTTCCGCCCGGGCGGGAAGGCGTATCCTGTTCACATCAGTTAAAGTCCTGCGTTGGACCTTGGCTCTTGACGGGCCGCTTTTGATCGACGCTTTATCGACATCGCTCCTGTATTGGGGCGGGTGCGTACCCCGAGGGAGGAGCACATGGACAGCCAGACTTAGCTACGGGTAGGCTGTCTAGGCCGTGGAGAGGAGCCAGGACCATGGCGGGAGGCCAGCACGAGGCGTTGATCCGCGCCTACATTGACGAGGTCTTCAACGGGCACTGTGTGGACGCCCTGGAAAAGTACTGGGATGACGATCTGACATCGCATTGGCTGGGCATGGAGACGATCCACGGCCTGCCTGCCTGGCGCGCGGCGATGGACGGCTTCTTCGCCGCCTTTCCGGACGCCGTCTACACTCTCGACGACATGTTCTTCGCCGGTGACCGAGGCGTCTGGCGCGGCCACTGGCAGGCGACCCAGCAGGGCGAATGGCAAGGGATCGCCGCGTCCGGCCGCAACGTGACGTGGAGCGTCATCATCATCGGCCGCTTCGCCGGCGGCAAGCTGATAGAGGACTGGGTCGAGCTGGACCGGCTCGGCCTCTTCCAGCAGCTCGGATGCATTCCGACCGAGTCGTAGGGGCCTGTCGCAAACTCGTGGCGTTGACCGCTCGTTGAGGATGCGGGCTGCATTTGCGCCTCCGAACCGGAGGTGGCCCATGATCCTGAACGCTCTTGTCGAGCGGGCGGAGCGCCGCTCCAGGGACGACTTCAAAGGCGAGACTGCCGAAACCCATTGGATGCACCCCTCGAGACGGGAATACCCGGCTTCCTGTCAGGGGCATCCGTAGATCTGCGAGCGAATGTCCGAAAATGATGCTGTGGACGACTCGCACCAAACGGCACATCTCGGAAGAAACACTTTGGCCTGTTCATGAGGCGGTGAGCGGACCTTCATTTCATCCACTGTTCGTTACTCTTTGACCCACAGCCGTCATTCCTCAGATTCGCTTCCATCCCGATGAACAGCCATCCTGGAGCAACGCCAGTTCCTTCGAAACGTGGGGCGATGTGAACTGAGGTCTTCGTGATTCACTCTCCTGAGCACGTTCAAGCGGAGACAATGAGCGATGATCAAGATTGATTTGCTGGAGCTGTGGAACGGATCGTGCGCTTTGTTGAGGTGGGTCGCTCTCACCATGCTGCAACTCGCGGCCGAACCGGCGACCGTGCGCACCAGGGTCCACCCAGCCTCGATCTCGCGCTGGTTCTGGGCAACGGCAATCGCCATAGCTATCTCCGAGACATCACGCGGAAGTCAGTGCTCATGGGTGAGTCTGCGGAGTTGGCCAGCCGGCAGGCAGCCATCGGCATCGGCAGAGAATTCCGGCTTCAGGCGGTTGAGGAAGTACATGTCGATGGCACCAAGATGCTTCACTTCCACGCTGCCGCGTGGTTCCGTCTCAAAAAACGGCGCGACCTGATCCAAGGTGCTGGCCGAGATGTTCACCCGGCCCGGCACGCAGGCTTCTTCCAGACGCTGGGCGACATTCACCGCATTGCCCCAGATCTCATACGAAAACCGCTGCCGGCCGACAATCCCGGCGATGATCGGCCCCGTGTTGACGCCAATGCGGAGTTCCCACGGCGCGAGACGAAGTTTCTGGCGCTGCTGGTTGGTTTCCCGGACGAATTTCTGCACCTGAAGGGCGGCGAGACAGGCATCAACGGCGTGCGTGCGGTTCGGCTCAGGCAGCCCGCCTACGCACAGATAGGCATCGCCAATGATCTTGAGCGTCTCCAGGCGGTTGGCTCGAGCAATCTCGTCAAAGCATGCAAAAGTATTGTCAAGCTGGCTGAGGAGTGTCGCCGGATCGAAGGTTTCGGTCAGGCGCGTGAAGCCTTTAAAGTCCGCGAAGAGGATCGTCACCGCCTCATGGTAGCGCGGCTCGACGCGGCCCTTCGTCTTCATCTCGATGGCAATCAGCTCGGGCAAGATGCTGCGCAGCAGCATGTCGGAGCGCTGCCATGCCTGCTCGACAGCGGTTTTGGCCTCCGAGAGTTCTCTCACGAGAGAGTCTCGGACGAGGAGTTGGCGGCGCAGTTCCAACTGAGCCATGGCCTGCTGGGCGAGGCGGCGGACGGCTCCACGTTGCGAGGGGCTCAGTTCGCGTGGTGCAAAGTCAATGATGCATAATGAGCCGAGAGCATAACCTTCCCGGTTGATCAGTGGCATGCCGCAGTAGAACCGAATGTAAGGCTCGCTGGTAACCAGCGGTGAATCTTTGAAACGTTCGTCTATGCTGAGGTCGGGAATGTAGTTGAGGTCATTGCCGCAGATCGTCGTGCTGCATATTGAGATTTCGCGCGGGAACTCGACCACGTTGGCAGGGAGCCCGTAGTTCGATTTTAACCACGACCGTCGCTCGTCGATCAGGCTGATCGACGCGGCGGGGCAGCCGCAAATTTCGGCCGCGAGTTCGGTCAGCGCATCGAAGGCGAATTCCGGCGGCGTGTCGAGAACTTGATAGCTGGCCAAGGCGCCGAGGCGCTCGGCCTCGTTCACAGGAACCATCGGTTGCATGGCTCCCTCCATTCCCAATGGATGGCGGGTGATTTTACACCTGGGCGTAGTCGGCTGCTATCGGCTTTTGCGCGAAACAGGAGGAGCACTCTAGGAGCAGTTTCCGGCATGAAGGACCGAGCTTTGCGGTTTCCGCTTCCTGTGAACCGCTGTGAGGGCATGTTCTAACGGTCCAGCATATCCTTTCGCGCACTTGCTTGATGTTTAGTCCTCCCTGCACCTTAGGCAGCGTCGGCCGGAAACAGGAGCGACCAATGAGGCAGATTGGATGGATCGCGTTCGCGGCTGCAAGCGGACTGATGTCCGGCTCGCCCGCCTTCGCGCAGGAGCAAGTAAGAACCGGCGAGTACCTTGTGACGATCATGGATTGCGGCGGCTGCCATACGCCAGGAGCCCTCGCCGGCAAGCCTGATATGGGGCGCCCGCTGGCCGGATCAGGAATTGGCTTTCAGATCCCTGGCCTTGGCATCTTTTATCCGCCCAACCTCACGCCCGATCCCGCGACCGGATTGGGCAAGTGGAGCGAAGCCGATATTATCAAGGCTGTCCGCACGGGCATTCGGCCCGACGGGCGTCAACTCGCGCCGATCATGCCTTATCATTCGTATAGCAGGCTTACGGATGCCGATGCGCAGGCTCTAGCCGGGTACTTGAAGAGCATGAAACCGGTTCAAAACAAGATTCCGGGCCCTGCCGGTCCGACGGAGAAACCACCGGCGCCTTATCTGGCGGTCGTCATGCCTCACTAGCCTCACCATTCTCTAGAAACGGACCATGGCCAAGCGCTGGCGCTCTTGCTGCATACCGGCGTGGCCATGCCAACCATGCGCTTGATCGCGCACGCGAGCCAAAACTCTCCGATAGGCCCAGCGTGGCCTGCGCGGACAGATAAGGTCAACTCCGCGCCGGCCGAGCATCGCTCGCCCAGGCTCCAGTGGGCGCCCTCTGGTTGTTTGGCTATGGGTCACTCATATGGAAGCTTGGCTTCGAGTATGCCGAGCGCCGGATGGCAACAGTTCAGGGTTGGCATCGCTCTTCCTGCCTCAGGATCGCGCGCTTTCGCGCCACCCGCGATCAGAACGCGCTGATGATGGTGCTGGATCGGGGCGGACAGTGTCAGGACATGATTTTCCGCGTCCCCGCGGATCAGGCCCAACTGTCCTCAACGGGCTGTTTCGCCGTGAGCTGGTGGTGAACCCACCGGCCGCTCCGCCGCGCTGGCTCGCAGCGCAGGCGGAGGATGGTCCCATTCGGGCCTTGGGCTTTGCGATCGACCGCCGCAGCCCCTTCTATGCCGGCCAGCTCCCTCTGGAGTAGGTCACAGACGTTCTCTCGATGGATGCCGGATACTCGAGGGCCTACGCCGAGTATCTCCAGAACACCGTTGCGCATCTCGAGAAGTTGGGGATCCGGGACCGCAATCTCAGGCGCCTGCAAACCTTGGTGGGTGAGCGGAAAGGCTACGACGTCCCCGCTCCGACCCGGGTGTCTGGATGCGAGACCTCCTTGGCATGAGCGACGACCTCGAGGGCTTGGGACATAGCGTGTGGATCGGGCGGCTTGAAGCGCCGGTTGGCCAACTTCGGCTCGGCTGCAAGTCGGCTTCGCACGACCTGCTCGGGTGAGGCGCCCTTGAGCACGCGCTGGCGTCGCCTGTTGTAGGCCTGATTGAAGCCCTTGAGCAGCGTCTCCAGATCGTGGAGCTATGGCGGAAACTGGGTGATGACGGTGTGAGAAGGGCGGCGTATCGAGGCGGGTGTCGAGCCTGCCAGAACCTCTTCGAGAGAGCGATACGCCATGAACAGTACTACCAATGTTTTGCACCTGCGTCAGCCCGATACGATTGACGATCCCCTGACCGATATTCTGCGAGCCGGCGCGCGCAAGCTTCTGGCCCAGGCCATCGAGATCGAGGCTGAGGCTTATCTTGCCAGCATGCGCGAGCTGAAGCTGCCGGATGGCCGCGAGCGCCTGGTCCGGCACGGCCATGGCCCCGAGCGCATGATCCAGACCGGCATCGGTCCGGTGGAGGTCAGCCGGGTCAAGATCCGCGACCGCGGCGCCACGGACGATGCCGACCGCATCCGCTTTACCTCGGCGATCCTGCCGAAATGGGCCCGGCGGACAAAGAGCTTGGATGCGCTGCTGCCGGTCCTGTATCTGCGCGGGCTCTCCACCGGCGACTTCCAGGAGGCACTGGCTGCCTTGCTGGGCAAAGACGCGCCCAACCTGTCGCCTTCGACCATCACCCGCCTGACGGGCGAATGGCAGGCCGAGTACGAGCGCTGGCAGGCGCGCGACCTGTCAGCCCGCCACTACGTCTATGTCTGGGCCGATGGCGTCTACCTCCAGGCCCGGATGGAGGATCAGGCCGAATGCATCCTGGTGCTGATCGGCGCCACGCCAGAAGGCAAGAAGGAACTGGTCGGCTTCCAGGCCGGCGTGCGCGAGAGCGCCCAGAGCTGGAGAGAACTGCTTGTCGAGATCAAGCGAAGGGGCCTGACCATCCCGCCCCGGATTGCGGTTGGAGATGGGGCTCTCGGCTTCTGGAAGGCGCTCGACGAACTCTTCCCCGGCACGCACCATCAACGCTGTTGGCTGCACAAGACCGCCAACGTGCTCAACAAGGTGCCGAAATCCGTGCAGTCCGGCATTGGCCTGCCCCCTGAGAAGTGGTCCTCCCTGATGTATGGCTTTCAAGCCGAATGGAGGACAAGCGAATGAGCAAGAAGAGACACACGGCCGAGGACATCGTCGCGAAACTGCGGCAGGTGG